>DHPU01000002.1:438-40751 GCA_002407935.1 Peptococcaceae bacterium UBA5356 | reverse complement strand
GGTTGTTGCTCTGGTTGTTGCTCTTGTGGTTGTTTTACAGGTTCCGGTGTCTCAACCTCTTTAACTTCATTATTTTCCAACAAATAGGTTTTCGTCACTACCATTTCTTCAAATGTTCCTAAATCTTTTCCGTTTATACTAGCCTGAATACACCTGGCATTGCCCAATCTTAAAGTAAACTTCTGAAGATTATCAAATTGCAGTTCTTGATCTTTAAGCATGATACCTTGATGTATTGTTTTTTTCTCACCATCTCGTACTCTGACCCAACATTGAGAATCTACACACTTTAAAGCTAATGACATTGACTCTATTACTTCAGGCTCAACAATAGTAACAGGTTCTTCTTCATCCTCTCCCGGTAATACAGTATCATTAGGCGTATCCGTATTTTCGATTATATTAGGTAAATCCGGCAAAGCTAAATATTGCTTATAAAAATAAGAAGTGGTAAATAACAGTAAAATAGCGACTGCCCCAAGTATCATCCGTGTTTTAAACTGTGGAGAAACAATAATTTTGATTTTTTGCGGACGAGGTTTAGGGGTAGCGTTTATTTTATTTTCATTCATAAGCTGCATTAAATAAGATTGTTCACTTAAGCCTAAATAACGGCAATATTTTTTAAAAAAACTTTTCAAATAAACCTCTCCCGGAAAAACATCCCATTCCTCCTTTTCCATTGCTTCTAAATAACGTTGTTGTATTTTTGTATCCTCTTCAATCTGCTCAAAGGTAAAACCCTTTTCCAAACGTGCTTTTTGCAGAGCTTCACCAATTTTTTCCACCTTTTTCCCCTCCTTTTTTATTGCTTTATTAACTGCCAAAAGTTTTTTCGTAATCTTCCCAAGTCATACGGATTGTTCGTGGTTTACTACCTTCATAGCCACCAATAATCCCTCTATCCTCCAACTGATCAATAATCCTGGCAGCCCGATTATAACCAATTCTCATGCGTCGCTGTAAAAGAGAAATAGAGGCTTGACCACTTTCAATAAATAATTTGGCCGCTTCCGCAAGTAAAGGATCCTCTTCGACCGATTCAACTGTTTCTGTTTCTGTATTTTCCCAAGGATCCGTAAGGTTAACCGGCTTGTTTTGCGCTTTTAAAAACTCCACAAGAACTTCAATCTCCTGTTCAGAAACATAAACACCTTGCACTCTAATCGGTTTAGCCATTCCTGTGGGATAAAAAAGCATATCTCCACGACCTAATAAATGTTCTGCTCCTCCCATATCCAAAATAGTACGCGAATCAGTTTGTGAAGAAACAGCAAAAGCAATTCTCGAAGGAATATTGGCCTTTATCACCCCGGTAATAACATCAACCGAAGGTCTTTGAGTAGCTATCACCAGGTGAATTCCTGCCGCCCTGGCCATTTGAGCCAAACGGCAAATCGCATCTTCTACATCAGCAGGTACTACCATCATCAAATCAGCTAACTCATCGATAAAAATCACAATATAGGGCAAGGGGAGAAAAGCCGAATCTCCAGCTTCTTTCTTCATAACTTGATTATAACGCTGGATATCTTTTACGCCAATTCCCGCAAAGAGCTCATATCTATTCTCCATTTCATGAATTGCCCACCGTAATGCCGTCGCCGCCTTTTTGGGATCAGTAACAACAGGTGAAACAAGATGGGGTATTCCATTATAAGTAGATAATTCAACTACCTTAGGATCAATCATCAGCATTTTTACTTCATGAGGATAAGTCTTAAATAAAATACTGGCAATTAAAGCATTCATACAAACACTTTTACCGGAACCGGTTGATCCTGCAATAAGCAAATGGGGCATTTTCCCTAAATCAGCCACAATAGGATTTCCTGCGATATCTTTACCTAAAGCTACGGTTAATTTAGAAGAAGATTCTTGAAAAAGACCTGTCTCTAAAACTTCACGTAAAGAGACAACCGCAATTTCTTCATTAGGTACTTCGATCCCAATCGCCGCTTTTCCAGGAATAGGGGCTTCTATCCGCACTTGTGGAGCAGCCAAAGAAAGCGCAATATCATCAGCTAGGTTAACAATACGACTTACTTTAACACCCGGGGGAGGCTGTAATTCATATCTAGTGATGCTAGGCCCTCTGCTCACCTGCGTTACCCTAGCTTTTACTCCAAAGTTATCCAGCGTTTCCTCTAAAATATGAACGTTATCAGTTATATCCTTATTAAGCCTTAAACTTTTCACTTTAGGTTGATTCTTAATTAACGTAAAAGGAGGAAGTTGATAATCTTCTAACTCCAATCTATTACTATTCTCGTTTTCTTTTACGGACTTATTCAAATTCATAATCAAAGCTGGCGATGAATTAACCTCATTAATTAAAGCCTCGGCATTTTCAATAGGATCCACAATTAAAGGAGGATGATCCCTTTTCGTGACTTTTCTAGCCTGTTTTTTTTCTAACCTAGTTTCTTCCTCCTCTCCCCTTTCTTCAGTTTGTTCAAAAAGAAAATCAACTAATTCTTGTCGGATACGCACCAAGAAGTTTTTTAATTGAGTATACAATTGGGTTATTATATCGCTCAAAGTCTTTTTAATAATGCCAACAGTTGCTGCCACAATCATAACACCCCAAAAAATATAAGAGCCACCTCTACCGAAGAGAGTCACCGATAAATAGGATAGAAAGGCACCTGCAATTCCTCCTCCCAAACCTTCCCAACCTGAAGAGAACGTCTGAACTTCTACAGGTAAATTTAAATGAAACAAAGCAAGAAAAGACAAGAAAAGAAACAAAGCAGAAAGTAATGAAAACTGATCAAATTTCAACCGTTTAGTCATTTTACTTAGACCTGCAACGAATAAAATTACAGGTACGAAGATTTTTCCAGAACCGCATAAACTTTTTAATAAGCCATTTATAAAACTACCTATCGCGCCAATAGATATGGAGTCACCGACAGTATTCTCTTTCCATAAACAAAAAGACACAAATATCCCTAAAGCTAAAAGAAAAATACCGACTAACTCTTGTTTTATTTCTTCTTTTAATGTAGTCTGTTTTGGCATGATTTCACCTCATACTATAGTGTAGATAGTGTTGACATCATTTGTCAACACTATCTATTATAATCAATATTAAATTTTAGCACAATCACCGTTTACTTCATTTCCGGGTTGACAAGCTCTTTTTAAAAAATGTGCCGGGTCTGTACTTAAGACCCTTTCTACCACCGGATTATGACCATTCGCTAATTTTAATTGTACTGGTATTCCCTCAACAGCTCCTTCAATTAGCTGAACCTCTTCCTTTCCTTCTTCATACCACAATATTTCTGGGGGAACAGGCGTATACATAATCATTGCAAAGGTCTCCCCTCTGTTTTCTTTAAGTTAATTAATTCATTTAATTTATTAACGGCCTGAGAAAGACTGCCCACTTCATTAATTAAGCCAATCTTAACTGCATCTATCCCCACTAAGACTGTACCAATATCTCGAGCGAGGTCACCGGTACGAAACATCAAGTCTCTTAATTTCTCTGTGGAGATATTTGAATGTTTTTCAATAAAATGAATCACCCGATCCTGCATTTTATCTAAATACTCATAAGTTTGGGGGACACCAATAACTAATCCTGTTAAACGAATCGGATGAATAGTCATGGTCGCTGATTCCGCAATAAATGAATAATCTGCAGAAACCGCAATAGGTACTCCAATACTGTGTCCGCCTCCTAGTACAATAGATACTGTTGATTTAGATAGTCCATTAAGCATCTCCGCTATAGCTAGCCCAGCTTCCACATCCCCCCCAACTGTATTTAAAATAATCAACAACCCTTCTATTTGAGGGCATTGTTCAACTGCAACAAGCTGAGGAATAACATGCTCATATTTTGTCGTTTTATTTTGCGGTGGCAAAAGAAGATGACCTTCTACTTGTCCAACAATCGTAAGACAATGTATATTAGAGATTTGTTCCTGTGGTACCTGCGGTACTCCTAACTCTTTTATGTTTTCCACCATGGGATTCCTTGCTTTTTTTCTGCTACGGGAGCCAGTATGATCTGGTGTCACATTTGGCAAACAAATTTCCTCCTTCAGCATCTCTTATGTTAATATTTTGTGTATATCTATAAAAAAAATGCGTTCATTGAACGCATTTTTAAATCTATATTTCCATAATAATGGGTATAATCATGGGACGTCTTCTTGTTTTTTCATAAAGATATTTTCCTAGGACATCTCTCACTTGTGATTTAATCGTTGCCCAATCGGTAATTTTCTTCTCAAAACATTTATCCAACACATTTTTCACTTTTTCCTTTGCTTCTTCCATTAATTCTTCTGACTCTCTAACATACACAAAGCCGCGGGAAACAATATCAGGCCCGGCCACAACTAAATTAGCTTCTTTACTGATAGTAACCACGATAATCAGGATTCCATCCTGCGAAAGTTGTTTTCTGTCACGTAAAACAATATTCCCTACGTCCCCAACCCCAAGTCCATCAACCAAAATTCTTCCAGCAGTAACTCTACCGCCTACAGAACCTGCCCGAGCGGTAAAATCCAAGATTTGTCCGTTTTCCGCTACAAAAATATTTCCCGCAGGTATCCCTAACTGACGAGCAATATTGGCATGTTTAACCAAATGGCGATATTCACCATGAACCGGTACAAAGAATTTAGGTTTTACTAAATTAAGCATCATTTTTAATTCTTCTTGACTAGCATGACCAGAAACATGAACACCACTGACAGATTCATAGATAACTTCTGCTCCTTGATAAAAAAGCTGATTAATAGTTTTCGCTACTAATTTTTCATTGCCCGGTATAGGCATAGCTGAGATAACCACTGTATCACCAGGTACAATTTCCACTTTGCGATGATCAGACATTGCCATACGCGTAAGGGCAGACATTGGCTCACCTTGGCTCCCAGTTGTCAATATCGTTAGACGATCATACGCATAATTAGCAATCTCCGCAATATCAATCAGCGTATTTTCAGGGACAGAAAGATAGCCCATTTCTTTAGCAATATTAACAACATTAACCATGCTTCTCCCTACAATAGCCACTTTTCGCTTATGTTTATAGGCAGAATTAATTACTTGCTGAATACGATGCACATTCGAGGCAAAGGTAGCCACAATGATCCTATTACTGGCAGTACGAAAAATCTCATCAAAAGTTTGTCCGACAGCACGTTCAGAAAGCGTATAACCAGGTCTTTCCACATTAGTACTATCGGAAAGCAAAACTAATACTCCTTTTTTCCCAATTTCGGCTATCCGAGCAAAATCAGTTACTTCGCCATCAACAGGAGTTTGATCAAATTTAAAATCCGCTGTATGCATAACCGTTCCTATCGGAGTATGTATAGCCATTCCTACCACATCAGGGATACTATGACTTACTTTGAAAAATTCCACCTGAAAACTTGTACCCATTTTAATTTTATCTCGCGGATGTATGGGAATAAGTTTTGTATTTGTCACATTATTTTCTTTTAATTTTTCTTTCACTAACCCTAACGTAAGCCTCGTCCCATATACAGGAACATTAATTTCTTTTAACACGTAAGGTAAAGCCCCAATATGATCCTCATGACCATGAGTAAGGACAATTCCTTTAATAATCTCTTTATTTTCAATAAGAAAGGTAAAATCAGGAATAACAATATCAATTCCCAGCATTTCATCCTCTGGAAACATCAACCCTGCATCAATGATTATAATTTCCTTATTGTAAAGAACAGCCATCATATTTTTACCGATTTCCCCGAGGCCGCCCAGGGGAATTAAAGAGAGCTTTTTACTTTCTGTCATTACAAACCTCCTCAAACATAATTAAACAATCCCAAGACATAAATCATCATGCGATCACTAGTAGCTGTTTTTATTTTAAACCATTCCTTAAAATAATATATGAAAAAAAACCTTCTAAAAAAGTCCGACCAGAAGGTTTTCCATACCCAGGACTACCGAATCTGATTTAACTAATGTTATTATTATATCTCATTTTTATCTAATAAACAAGCCCACCTGTTTTTAGGCAGCCCTGAAGAGTAAAAAATCGTTATCGAAGATTATCCCGAAGATTTTTTACTCTTCAGGGCTACAACCTTAAATCATCCGAACATATAATTGCTTAATTAACACTTTCAATACTGCCGCCCCGGGTACAGCCAACAAAAGTCCCCCAAATCCCCACAACTGCCCACCAGCCAGCAGCGCAAAAATAATGACTAACGGATGCAATCCTATCGAACTGCCTAATATTTTAGGTGAAAGAAGATTTCCCTCAATCTGTTGAATCAAGACCATTAACCCCAGAACATAAAGAGCCAACCACTTCGACTTGGCAAGGGCTAAAAGCAAAGCCGGTACAGCCGAAATAATCGCCCCAAAATAAGGGATAATATTCGTCACCCCGACCATGATTCCTATTAAAACAGGAAAATCCATCCCAATTAGATACATCCCGATTGTCGTAAGCAATCCCACTAAAAACGCTAACAAAAGACTGCCCTTGATAAAGTTACGCAAGACCTGGTTGATTTCCTTACCGAGCAGAATTAACTCTTCGCGGTAACGAACAGGAATAGCCCGTAAAACACATCCCCCGATTCGATTAAAATCCCTCAAAAAATAATAACTCACAATCGGAGTCAGAATTAAATTAAAGCTTTGCCCTATCAAGCCGATTAAACCTTGCACAAAGCTCTGAATAATTCCTAAAGAAATCTGCTCGACCCTCATAATCGTCTCATTGACCACCTGCTTGATTCCTTCAGGAATAGGAAAGCGGCTAAAGCCATCCTGCATTTGCCCTATCGTTTCTTGAATATAGCGGGCATAACTAGGGATAACTTCTACCAAACGATTTAGATCCCTGATCAGAGGGGGGATTGCATAAAAAATCAGCAAGGTAAGCAAGCCAATAAAGAACACATAAACAATCAAGATAGCTGTTCCACGGGAAATTCGCTTGTTTTCTAATGCCTCCACAAAAGGAGCCAATACATAAGCCAATAAAAAGCCCAGTGCAAAAGGAACTAAAATCCCTCTAATTAAATAAAAAAAACAAAAAAGCAGAAAAAGTCCCACCAATAAACAGAAGGGACGTTTCATTCTCGTCAATTTTTTCAGCATCTTCATCGGCCCCACTTGTTCCGGAATAATAGTTAAAATTCCACCAGACCACCATCTTCCTCCACAACATAAAGCTTTGCTCTATTGCCATGATACTGGTATTCAATAAAGCAATCCCAGCAATAATACTGTTCCGGTCCTACCTTACCTACAGCTTTACTACCACATCCGGGACACTTCATTAATTTCTCACTCCCTGTCTTTAACTAAAATCGTCGACAATTACCGTGTCCTTACCCCAAGTGAGTACATTTGCCGTGGGAATAACCTTTCTACCCCAAAAAAGATCCTTAAAGTAACCGTCTGATACTTCATAGCCGAGAATATTTCCCTCTTTTTCTTCAATAAGAATGTCAGAAACCATCCCTAAAACCTCGCCACCGGAAGTCAAGACAGCAGAACCATTCAGCCCGGAATCCTCCACCCAATCAGACTGTCCTTCCAACACTACTTTGCTTAATCCCGGCTTCACCATCACCGCATCCCGGCCGATCCTACTGATCGAGTCCCGGGAAAGATAATAGACTTGATTATCTAGGGAAACCATGTACAAGCCCTCTAGATTCTCGTGATTCTCCACTTTAAAATCACGAATATAGCCCAAGTGCTGTCCGCTAAGTACATCAATCACCGGTAGATTTTTCAGTTCACGCCCTTTTCTCATACCTATATTATGACCATTTCCCGCTTTAAAAATGCACCTCCCTGACAAAAAGAACTTATTTCCTATTATCTTGCATTATATTTGTTGTAATATTATATGTATTATTGGTGAAGAATTACAAAACAAATACGGGCTGAACTTAACGGGTTGCCGCAAAAAATATTCTAACGGTACACGAATGCGTATTGTATGGGAAACATACTCGGAACCTAATGAGCATGGATATGTAGCTATTATCTGGTCAATTGGATCTAGAAAAAACGAAAATGTGTATAGACGCGCCTATAAAAGACGTTGATAATCTCAGATTGTACTATAAAGCAATATTAATTACTTCATCAATCGTGCCGCCGCCTACGACCAGCTCTCCCTGGTAATACACCACCGCTTGCCCCGGTGTAATTGCTCGCTGGGGAGTGCCAAACAAAATCTTGACCCGTCCATCGCCTGCGGGTGAAATCACTGCGGCGGCCGGCTTAGCACTGTATCTGATTTTGGCCTGTACTTCCATGGGCTCGGTCAATTTCGCCACAGCAATATAATTATTCTCATTAGCGTAAAGCCCCTGCTGGAAAACTTCATCTTCCCTGCCGATAGTTACCGTATTATGTTCAGGGTCAAGGGCTACTACATAAGCGGGATAACCTAAAGCCAGCCCCAATCCCTTTCTTTGACCTACCGTATAAAAAGGCAATCCTTGATGCCGACCGATAATCTCCCCTTGCAGATTGACAAAGTTTCCTTGGGTAAAATTCGCCGAACCCACCCGTTCCGCTAAAAATCTTTTATAATTATTATCCGGTATAAAGCAGATTTCCTGACTCTCCGGCTTATGCGCTACTTTTAGCCCTAATTGCACTGCCTTTTCCCTGATCTGAGCCTTCGTATACTGCGCCAAGGGAAAAATTATCCGGGCTAACTGCTCTTGTGTCAAATTATACAGAACATAAGACTGATCCTTGCGGTCGTCTTCGCCCTTATAGAGTAAATACCGCTCCCGCTCCACACAATAACGCACCCGTGCATAATGTCCCGTTGCCAGATAATCAGCCTCCAAGGCCACCGCTTTTTCCAACAATGCCGCAAATTTAAGGTGACGATTGCAGGCAATACAAGGATTAGGGGTTCTTCCCCGCAGATATTCCGTCGTAAAATAAGCAATCACTTTTTTCGCAAAAAGATCACGAAAATTAACTACATAAAAAGGAATTCCTAACCTTTCCCCTACCTGACGGGCATCCTGAATCGTCTCCGCCGAACAGCATCCTCCGGGCATCCGTTCTTTAGGCTGAGGCCAAATCTCCATCGTCATGCCGATCACTTCATAGCCTTCTTCCATGAGCAGAGCGGCGGCAACAGAACTGTCTACTCCGCCGCTCATGGCTACTACTACTCTTTTTCTTTTACTCTTCATTACTTTCTCCGCAACCTTTCCACCACTTAACCAATTAATATCCTTTCACATCCGTTTTTACGCCGGATTTTTCGCCGCATCGTACTCCTGTATCCTTACCCATCCCGGATGCTTGGTAATATTTTGTCCCTTGCAGCTCTGCCGGTAAATACTCTTGCCGAACATAATGGCCGGCATAATCATGAGGATACTGATAACCTTTTCCATGACCCAGCTTTTCCGCCCCCGGATAACCGGCATCCCGTAAATGAAGCGGGACAGCCCCATATTTCCCTTTTTGCACATCTTCTAAAGCCCGCTCAATAGCCAGAACAGAGTTACTTTTCGGTGCACACGCAATATAAAGTGCTGCCTCAGCCAAAAGCAACCTTCCCTCAGGTAAACCAACCATCTCTAAGCCTCGCGCTGCCGCCTGAGCCACCACTAAAGCCATTGGATCGGCTAATCCCACGTCCTCGGCAGCATGAATAACTATCCTCCGCGCAATAAAACGGGGATCCTCTCCAGCTGCGAGCATCCTAGCCAAATAATGTAATACCGCATCAGGATCGGAACCACGCATACTCTTGATAAAAGCCGAGATCACATCATAATGCTGATCACCCATTTTATCATAGACAATAGCCCTTTCTTGGATCGACTCCTCTGCCACCGCCAAATCAATTATCCTGATTCCCTCGGCATTCGGCATCGTTGATAAAACAGCCAACTCCAACCCATTTAAGGCTAAGCGCGCATCACCTCTGGCTGTCTCCGCAAAATGCTCTAAAGCCTCCTGCGCAATCTTACAACGATAATTTCCTAATCCTCTTTCCTTATCTTTCAGCGCTCGGTGTAGCAACTCCAGAAGATCTTCTTTCTCCAAAGGCTCCAGTTTAAAAACCCGTGAACGGGAGAGCAGTGCAGCATTAACACTGAAATAAGGATTCTCCGTTGTTGCTCCGATTAAAACTAATTTGCCCTCTTCTACCGCCGGAAGGAGCGCATCCTGTTGAGCTTTATTAAACCGATGAATTTCATCAATAAAAAGGATCGTGCCTTGCTGATAATACTTCCACCGCTCTTCTGCTTCCTGAATCACCTTCCGCAAATCACTAACTCCGGAGGTCACTGCATTCATTTTTGTAAAATGTGCTTTCGTCGTTTGGGCAATCACATAAGCTAAAGAGGTCTTTCCCGTACCGGGTGGTCCACAAAAAATTAACGACCCCAATTGATCGGCTTCAATGGCTCTTCTTAATAATTTTCCCGGTCCAATTAGCTGTTTTTGCCCAACAACTCCAGCTAAATTTTCGGGGCGCAGCCGTGCTGCCAAAGGCATCCTTCCCTGCTGAGCTACTGCTTGAGTTGCTGTTTGAGTTGTCGAAAAAAGATCTCCTGTCATCACTTCATCACTCTTTCTCGCCCTTGCTTCGAAATATATTCGGAATAAGAATATAACAAAGCTGTTAACCATTCCGTCAACAGCCCCTTTTTTCTTCGCAAACTACAAGTTTTCTTCTAATACGTTAGTAATACTTGTTTTAGGTACAATGCCCACTAAACGATTAACCTCCCGACCGGCCTTGAAAATTATCGTCGTCGGGATACTCATTACCCCGTAATCATCAGCTATGGTCTTACTTTCATCCACATTTAATTTACAAATTTTCGCTTTACCCTCATATTCGGCACTTATTTCTTCAATAACGGGACCTATCATTTTACAAGGTCCGCACCAAGGAGCCCAAAAATCCACTAACACCGGTTCTTGAGCTTCTAAAACTTCACTTTTAAAGGTACTGTCGGAAAGATGAATAACATTTGCCATTAAAAATTCCCCCTATCTAATAAAATTACTAATAACACTCATCAAATCCTCTATTTTTTCTTTAAAATCATAGTAATTATATGCTATCTTTTCCTAATCCGTCAAGATTTAATCTCAATAAATCCCTTACCACCTGTGCTGCCAAGAAAATTCCGGCAACCGAAGGCACAAAAGAAATACTGCCGGGTACTCTTAACGTAGAATTATCCGTATTCTCTTTGATTTTTTTCACAGGTTGTTCTGTGGAATAAACTACCTTTACTCCTTGTACTATTCCTTTTTTGCGAAGTTCCTTCCGTATCATCCTCGCCAACGGACAACCGGAAGTTTCGCTAAGATCACCCAGCTTTAATTTGGTGGGATCCAAGCGATTACCCGCTCCCAGTGCCGAAATAAACGGAATTCCTAAAGCTATCACCGTTTCAATAATGGCCACCTTTCCTTTGACCAGATCAATTGCATCAACAACATAAGAAGGATTTTCCTGAAAGAAAATCCTTACGTTTTCGGGTACAACCTTTTCTTTATAAACAGTTACCTGAGCTTCTCGATTAATATCGGCAATCCGCGTTTTCAATACATCAACCTTATAGCTTCCAACTGTGGAAAATAAAGCAGGAAGCTGCCGATTGATATTTGTGACATCTACTGTATCAAAATCTACCAGCACTAATTGACCTACCCCTGCTCTAGCTAAAGCCTCTACCGTATAAGAACCTACCCCGCCTACCCCAAAAATAAGCACTTTGCTCTGAGCTAAAATTTTTAGACCTGTTTCTCCCAGTAACATTTTCGTTCGTGAAAACTGCTCCAAAATAATCCCCCATCCCTAGCTTGTACTTTGGTAATTTAATGCATTTGTATCCCGTTATCTAACAATAACTCCAATTCATTAGGAGGAAGCGGCCTACTAAAAAGATACCCCTGAATATATTTGCATTTTTGCTGTTTGAAGAAATCAAGTTGAGCCTCAGTTTCTACCCCTTCTGCTACCACATCATAGTTTAAACAGGCCGCCAAAGAAATAATGGAAGTCGCAATAGCAGAGTTTTTTAAATTAAAGGGTATTTCTCTTACTAAATCATAATCCACCTTAAGAATATTAATCGGTAATGTCCCCAGATAATTAAGCGATGAATAGCCTGATCCAAAATCATCCAACGCAATTTTAACCCCAAGGCTACGCAATTCATCCAAAATTCTAATATTACGTTCGGAGTTATTCATCGCAATTGATTCCGTTATTTCCAGTTCCAAAAAGAGAGGATCAAACTCCGTTTCTTCCAAGATATTGACGACATCAGTAAAGAAATTTTTGTCTCGTAACTGCTGTTCCGAAATGTTTACTGATAAACGCAAGCCGGGATAAGAATTATCCTGCCATTTTTTAGCCTGAGAACAAGCCGTCCGTAACACCCATTTACCAATCGGCACAATTAAGCCGGTCTCCTCTGCTACCTGAATGAACTTGCCGGGGTAAATCAACCCTTGTTCAGGGTGATTCCAACGTATCAAGGCCTCTACCCCATTAATTTTTGCATTATCAGCCTCTACCTGAGGCTGATAATGCAAAACAAAAGAACCGAATTTTTTTTCTTCGACAATTTGCCTTAAATTATTAGCGATATGTAAGCGATCAGAAATATCCTGATTCATCTCTTTACTAAAGAAATTATATGTATTCTTACCAACTTCTTTCGCCTTATACATGGCAATATCCGCATTAGAAATTAAATTTTTTGTATCATTACCATGATAAGGGAAAATGCTGATACCAATACTTACCGTAATATATACTTCACGTTCATATACAATAAACCTTTTTTTAAAGCTCTTTATAATTCGGGTAGCAAGTTCTACAATTTCTCTTTCTTCCGCTACCTTCGGAACCACAATTAAAAACTCATCCCCACCGGAACGAGCAATAATCGAATTATCAGGCAACGTATTTTTTAATCTTTTGCTTACCTGAATTAGCAGGTTATCACCAGCTATATGACCTAAAATATCATTAATATATTTGAATCGATCTAAATCAATAAGAAAAATAGGTGCTATTTTTTTATTTCTCTCACATATTTCCAATTGTTCTTGCAAATATTCTTCAAACATTAATCTATTGGGCAGACCGGTTAGCGAATCATGATAAGCCTGATGCTCAATCACCTTTTCCGAATTGACTCCTTTTTCTTTTAAGATCCCAATTACATAACTAATTAACAAAAAGCTTAAAACTACGAACAAATCCTCCGGCAATTTTTGATAACCAATAATTAAATCATTGATTATCAACATGGAACCTAAAAGAAAGGCTATGCCCATTCCCATTATTTTTCCATACCAAAATCCAATGAGAATGATCGGAAGATAGTAAAAGCTGCTATAAATAATATGTGACTGCAAAGCAAAACTGTAATAGAAAAACATCAACACACACAACAAAGCAATACTTACTGCCAAAAATACCTGATAATAGCTTCGGTATTTTGCCAAATCATTTTTACGAGGAAATATTATCTTATTCTTCTTTTCTTTTGTTTTAGGTAATAAGTCCATTTCACACCCTCCGAAGCCTCATAATTTGGTAAGAAACTAAATCTACAAATAACCTAATGTTTAGAATATTCTACATAGATATGTAAAGTCCTTCTTGAAATTTTTAATTTGTGAAAAAAATTGCTTCCTAGCGGCTAAAAAGCCAAACAAAGGGAAGCAATTCTTTCTTTGAGTGCTAAAAACCCCACTATGCCGTGGTGCCGTTGTTTTGAACCTGCGTATGGCAGGTGGGTGCCCTCCTGATTGCTTTTTGTGTCCCGTCAAAGCGGGCCTGCAAGCCACAGCCAGAGTCCAAGCTCCCTAGATAGTAGTGTTGGCTCAAAACTAATCGGCTCTTTTGCACGGACATTGTAGGGTCTATTTAACAGTTTTATCTTGTGACTTTATATTAACATAACTTCTGCTTAATTTCAAGCTAAATAATAAGTCTAATTCCTCTTTTCTTTATTAATTTTTTATTTTTATGTGTAGTTCTTTTAATTGGCGAGAGGCTACTGAGGAAGGTGCCTGAGTCAGCACATCCATGGCGCTCTGTGTTTTAGGAAAAGCAATTACATCTCTAATGCTATTTCTTCCCGCCATCAACATAAGCAGACGATCTATCCCAAAAGCAATCCCCCCATGAGGTGGAACTCCGTATTCAAAAGCATCAAGCAAGAACCCAAATTTTTCTTGCGCATCTTCTAGCGAGATACCTAACCGCTTAAACATTAATTCCTGAATATCTCTACGGTGAATTCTGATGCTTCCTCCCCCTATTTCCACCCCGTTCAGAATCATGTCATAAGCCTTCGCTCTTATTCTACCAGGCTCTGTTTCCATAAATGGCATATCCTCTTCCACTGGTGAAGTAAAGGGATGATGCATCGCCACCCAACGTTTCTCTTCTTCATCATATTCCAATAAGGGGAAATCCACTACCCACAAAAAATTGAATTCCTCCTCATTAATTAAATTCAGCCTTTTGCCCAGTTCCAACCGGAGATGACCCAAAGCAGCAGCTGCAACCGCAGCTTCATCCGCTACAAAAAGCAACAAATCCCCAGGTTTCCCTTCCATCCTGGTCACGATCCGCTCAAGTTGTTCTTGAGTAAAGAACTTCGCAATAGGAGACTTGAGCCCTTCCTCGGTTAGAATAAAATAGGCCAATCCTTTTGCTCCATAAATACCTACTAGTTTGGTCAGATCATCAAGATCCTTACGAGAATAATGGGCACATCCTGTGGCATTAATTCCTTTCACCCGACCGCCCTTCTCCAATACCTGAGCAAAAACTTTAAACTGACAATCCTTTACTTCCTCGGCTACATCCACTAATTCCAAACCAAATCGTAGGTCAGGTTTATCAACCCCAAAACGCTCCATCGCTTCCTGATAGCTTAAACGCGGTAACGGCGTCTTAATATCAACATCCAAACACTTCTTAAAAAGCTGCGCTATCATCTTTTCCATCGTCGTTAAAATATCTTCCCGCTCCACGAAAGACATTTCGGCATCCAACTGGGTAAATTCCGGCTGTCGATCAGCTCGCAGATCCTCATCACGGAAACAGCGCGCCAACTGAAAATATTTATCCATTCCCGCTACCATCAAAAGCTGTTTAAACAACTGGGGAGATTGCGGCAAAGCAAAAAACTCACCCTCATGAAGACGGCTAGGCACTAAATAATCACGCGCCCCTTCCGGTGTACTCTTCGTAAGCATCGGGGTTTCAATTTCCAAAAATCCGTTATCATAAAAATAATCCCGAATTACCTTAATCGCTTTATGACGCAGCATTAATCCTTTCTGCATAATCGGACGGCGTAAGTCTAGATAACGATATTTCAAGCGAATCATCTCATCAACATCCACCTCATCGTCAATATAAAAAGGAGGAGTTTTAGCTATACTAAGAATGCGTACTTCGCTAGCTGCTACTTCTATTTCACCCGTGGTCAGGTTAGGATTAATAGTCCCCTCAGGCCGTAGTCCTACCGTCCCTACCACCGCAAGAACATATTCATTTCTCACGGCTTCCGCTTTCTGAAAAAGCTCCTCCCCTATTTCGGGATTAAACACAATCTGTACCAAACCCTCTCTGTCTCTTAAATCAACAAAAATAACGCCACCATGATCTCTCCGTCTATGAACCCAACCCATCAACGTTACTTCCTGACCAACCAGGTCTTTCTTTACTGTACCGCAATAATGACTTCTTTTTAAACCGGTTAATGACTCACTCATTGCTACTTCCTCCCGTCTCTTTCCTCATTAAATCTGTTCATTAAATTTTTTCACTAAAGAGGGAACTACATCCTGCAAAGCACAAATCTCCTGCTTACTTTCTTGCATTTTCCGTAAAATAACTACACCCTTTTGTCTTTCCTCTTCACCAATAATAATGGTATAAAGAGCCTGCAGCCGATCTGCTGCCTTTAACTGTGCTTTCAAACTGCGCCCCAAATAATCACGTTCTACCACCCAACCGGCATTGCGCAGCTTTTGAGCCAATAGCCCCCCGGTCTTTTGCGCCTCTTTACCCAAGGCAGCAAGAAAAACCCTCGCTTTAGTTGGGATGGGCAAGCTTACCTTTTGCTCTTCCAGCGTAAGCAAAATTCGTTCCAGCCCCATCGCATAACCAATTCCCGGTAGAGCAGGGCCACCACATTCCTCCACCAGATGATCATACCTGCCTCCGCCCCCGATCGAGCTTTGCGCCCCAATTCCCTGAGCCACAATCTCAAAGGCTGTTTGCGTATAATAATCCAAGCCGCGCACCAAATTCGGATTCAAGCTATAAGGTACCTGCAACTCTTGTAAATATTCCTGCACCAACGAAAAATGCTCAGCGCACTCCTCACACAACATCTGATCAATAGTTGGGGCATCCGCAACCAACTGACGACACTGAGAACTCTTACAATCAAAGATCCGTAAAGGATTTTTACTATACCGGCCCCGGCAAGTTGGACAAAGCTCCGACAATTTATCGCTTAAATGCTCTTGTAAGGCTTCCCGGTATGCCTGACGGCAGTTCGGACAACCTACACTATTTAATTCCACGTTTAAATTCCGTAACCCCAGCTGTTCATAAATATCCATCGCCATCGCAATTACTTCCGCATCTAGGCCAGGATCCGGCGAGCCAAAAGCCTCAACCCCAAACTGGTGAAATTGCCTGTACCGCCCAGCTTGAGGACGATCATAGCGAAACATCGGCCCTATATAATAAAATTTAGCTGGCAGTGAACCAGCATAAAGCTTATGTTCAAGAAACGCCCGCACAGTAGAAGCGGTCCCCTCAGGGCGCAGAGTTAAAGACCGTTCTCCCCGATCCAGGAAAGTATACATCTCTTTTTCCACGATATCTGTGCTTTCTCCCACCCCGCGTTGAAAAAGCTCCGTATGCTCAAAGATTGGTGTACGAATTTCCTGATACCCATACACTTCGGCCACCTTACGCAAAATTTTCTCCAGATAATGCCATTTATCAATTTCTCCCGGTAAAATGTCATTTGTTCCTCTTGGTCTTGTAGTCAACATGCCAATATAACCTCCTTAGCAATCAAAAGTTAAGTCATCTATCACCAAAAATACCACCAGCAAAACAGTCAAATGAAATAAAAAAACACGTCCCCCTCTGACTTACTGGGACGAGTTTAACCCGCGGTACCACCCACTTTGAACAGTTTTACCTGTTCCCCTTTTACGCTAACGGTGTAAACCGGACAGACCTATTGCCTATCAACTCTGGAGCGTCCTTCATTAAGACTTCTTGGTAGAGTTCTCAGTCCTGCCCCTGCCTTCCTGTAAAGAAAAATCTTAATTACTCTCTCCGTCATCACTATTCGTCACTATCAAATTAAGAAGTTAAAAAGTATATTTGTCAATTATTGTATAGAATTAGCCGGAGCTTGTCAACTTTTTTCTGGATAATTTCCTCTCTTCTTGCCAAATAAAAGAGCAGATCCTTCGGATTATAGATATTCTCCAATGTCCAATCCGCCGTATGAACCAACTTACTACCGGAGCCAACTCCAAAACCCAAAATAGTCTGCCTCTCCTCCATCATCTGGATATTATAAAGACACGCCTTACCCGTTACAGTATAACCTACATTTTCTCCATGAGCAAAGCTTTCTTTTTGCCGGTAAAGATAATAAGGTGAATAACCGGCAACTTGCAAGCGATGGTGCGCTAAATCCATCATCGCTATCCCCTCGTCAGGAACAGGCAAAGCAATCTGTTCCTGACGATAATAGGCTGCCCGTTTCATCGCTAAGGCATGAAAGGTAATATTTTCCGGAGCTAGCTCCAATACTTCTGCCAAAGTCTGCTCCAGAATAACACAGTTTTCCCCCGGCAAACCAATAATTAAATCCATATTAATAACGGGAATCCCTATCTCCCTGGCCAATTCATACGCATGATACACCTCTTGAATCGTATGCTGCCGTCCAATTGTGACTAGTGTTTCATCCCGCATCGTCTGTGGATTGATACTCAAACGAGTAACCAGATGCTCCCGTAATACCCGTAATTTTTCCCGGCTAAGCGTATCTGGTCTCCCGCCCTCCACCGTCAATTCCCTATCCGCGGTTAAAGAAAAATGCTCCTCCACCCTTTCTAAAAGCTGTGCTAACTGCGTTTCGGACAAAATTGTTGGCGTTCCCCCGCCCAGATAGACCGTTTGCACCTTCACTCCAGACCCCTGCAGAAAATCGCCGACTACGGCTATTTCCCGGCATAAACTCTCTAAATAATCGTCTAACAGTTGCCCCCATTTCTCTAAAGAAAAGGAAGGGAAGGAACAATAATGGCAACGTGTAGGACAAAAAGGGATACCAATATAAAGGCTAATTAATTTATCTCTGCCCGTACTTAAAAAGGGATGCTGAAAAAGAGCTACCTTCGTTAAAAGCTCTGCCCGCTCGGAACTAAGGTCATAATCCCTGGTTAAATGTCTAATCATTCTTTTTTCAGAAAAACCTTCATCCAGAAAACGGTGCGCAATTTTCGTAGGTCTTACTCCCGTGAGAATACCCCAGGGACTGGGGTCAATAGCCAGTGCTCGAACTAAAACCCGGTGAAAAGCCAGACGTAACAAGCGCCTTTCCCTATGAGAATTTTCTTCTTGAAAATTTTCATGCTCTAAACTCTCTACCTGGCTGTAAACATGTCCTTCCAAAACTAAAGATACCTTGACTTCCAAAGGGAATGCTCTATTTTCAATTTTAATCAGTACTTCTCTGTCATCATTATGGAGCTCATTGTTATTAACATAAAAAAATGCTCCGTCAGCGGTTTCCCTAAACTGCATGCGCGGAAAATAAACCCTGAGCAAATCATGAATTACCCGATAATCATCAGGCTGAGCGGAATTTACCGTTATTTTCATCATCTCAATAAACTAATCCCTTCATGTTAAACTTCATGTCAAATAAGGATTGGTTTCTTTTTCCTTACCGATACTTGTCTGAGGCCCATGTCCGGGATAGACCACGACTTGATCATCTAAAATAAGCAGTTTGGTTTTAATCGAACTAATAATTTTTTCAAAAGAGCCCCCGGGTAAATCCGTTCTACCTATCGAACCGTCAAAAAGAGTATCCCCACTAAAGCAAACTCCCTCTCCAACCAAACAAATTCCTCCCTGAGTATGCCCAGGTGTATGCCGAACCTCCCAACGCAGGCTACCCACTTCTAAAATGTCGCCATCCTGTAAATAGCCATTTGTCGCAGAAAAATTTTTACTGGCATCGGTAAGCTTCGCACTATCCTCTTCATGAATATAAAGAGGTGCTCCCGTTACTTCTTGCAGATATTGATTAGCTTCAATATGATCCCTATGTCCATGCGTATTTACAATATATTTAACCTTAAGCTCCCGTTTTTCAATTTCCTTCTGAAGCTTGACTCCTTCAGCTCCAGGGTCAATCACTAAAGCCTCTTTGGTTTGCTCATCGTAAACCAGATAACAATTTGCCTGAAGCATTCCTACAGGGATAACCACTATTTTCATGAATTTTTCCTCCCCCTCACTGCTATTTTTTTGGTGTGACTCTAAACACATCTGTAACATCTTTAATTTTTTTGATTTTATCCATTAAATAATTTAACTGATTTAAACTGTGAATCTCTACCTTTAAATTTATTACCGACTGCCCATTTTTAATTATTCTAGCATTAACCGAATTAAGATGCAGCTTCATATCAACAATCGTATTCATAATATCCATTGTTAAGCGAGACCTGTCAAGGGCATATACTTCTAACTCTACCTGATAAATACTCTCCCTTTCTTTATCCCAAGCAACCTCCATAATCCTGCCTTGTTCTTCGCTCAATAAATACTTCACATTAGGACAATCGGCACGGTGAACGGATACCCCCCTTCCCCTGGTAATATAACCAATAATCAGATCGCCGGGAAGTGGATTACAACAATGTGAAAGACGAATAAGAACATCATCCACCCCTTTAATATTGATACTATGCGTTTCTTTGCCAGCGGTCTTTTCTTTCTTCGTCTCATTCTGAAATTCGGTAAACGCAACAGCTTCCGGCTGTTTTTTAATCTTGAAAAAATCATCACGTACCCGGGTGATAATCTGTCCAGGAGTAATGGCTCCTTCTCCTATCGCCGCAAAAAGATCCTCATAATGACTCATACTAAATCTTTTCGCTGCTTCCATCAACCGCTCCGTCTTAAACAATTCGGCTGCTTCAAGGCCCTGCTTTTTTAATTCCTTTTCGAGATTGTCTCGACCGCGGACAATGTTTTCCTCCCGTTTTTCCTTTTTAAACCACTGTCTAATCCGATTCTTCGCTTGCGGAGTTTTCACCATCTGCAGCCAATCTCTACTCGGACCGTTCGCCTGTTTGGAAGTGAGAATATCGACAATATCGCCGTTTTTCAAAACATACTCCAAAGGAACAATGCGCCCGTTAATTTTAGCACCGATACAGCTATTCCCTATATGGGAATGAATCCGATAAGCAAAATCAAGCGGAATCGAACCCGCGGGAAGCTCAATCACATCCCCTTTCGGTGTAAAAACGAAAACTACATCAGAGAAAACATCTATCTTCAAAGCTTCCATAAATTCCTTGGTATCTCTAAGCTCTGTCTGCCATTCTAGAATCTTTCTTAACCAAGCCAACCGCTCATCCAAGTCTTTGCTTCCTACTTTGTTCCCTTCTTTATACTTCCAGTGTGCAGCAATCCCAAACTCAGCTGTCCGATGCATCTCTACCGTACGGATTTGGATCTCAAACGGTTCTCCCAAAAAACCCATGACCGTGGTGTGCAAAGATTGATACATATTTGGTTTAGGCATAGCAATATAGTCTTTAAACCTACCGGGAATAGGCTTCCAAATCGTATGAATAATCCCCAATACCTCATAACAATCTCTTACTGTATCCACAATAACTCTTACCGCAATCAGATCATAAATCTCATTTAAATCTTTCTCTTGATCCTTCATCTTCATATAAATGCTAAAAAAGTGTTTCGGTCTTCCTTGAATATCGGCTCGAATATTTACTTCCTTTACTTTACTATCCAAAATCTTAATAACACGTTCTATATAGGCCTCCCGCTCCTGTCTTTTCATCGATATCTTTTCCACTAAATTATAATATTCTTTAGGTTCAAAGTAATGAAAAGCGGTATCCTCCAATTCCCACTTCATTGAAAAAATTCCTAGTCGGTGAGAAAGCGGTGCAAAAATTTCCAAGGTCTCTTTGGCAATTTCGCGTTGCTTATGTTCAGGCTGATGTTTTAAGGTGCGCATATTATGCAAACGGTCGGCCAGCTTGATCATAATTACCCGAATATCCTTGGCCATCGCCAAAAACATTTTTCGTAAATTCTCCACCTGCTGTTCTTCTTTGGAACGGAATTCAATTCTGCTTAACTTGGTAACTCCATCCACTAAAAGAGCAATCTCCGCTCCAAAGTTCTTTTCAATCTCTGCCAAAGTAAATTTAGTATCCTCAACTACATCATGTAATAAACCCGCTACTAGTGAAGGTGCATCCAGTTCCAAGCGAGCTAAAACTTGGGCCACCGCCAAGGGATGAATAATATATGGCTCCCCAGAGATTCTTACCTGACCTTCATGAGCTTTTTGCGCAAAAGCGTAGGCCTTTTCTAATAATTCAATATCAGCAGGAGTCTGATATTTTTTGACCTGTTCCATTAAACTATTAAACAAACTTTGATAAGCCTTTTGATTATTATCGGACATTCTTTCACCACCGGTCTATCTATCTCAAAAATATGAAGCTAACGTAATTCTATTTTAACAGGAAAAATGGGTTGATTCACTATGGCTAAAATCTGCTCCTTTCCTTCCCGCAAAACAAATTGGGCAAAGGACTGAAAATCATCCCACTCATCCCGTCCTTCCAAATAACGCACAGAATCAGCCAAATCTAATTTACCGGGTGGAGGCGGCACCAAATGAATATACCTTTGTTTTCCTTCAACTTCGCGCAGCAAAAGCCCCAAATCCTCTAGGATGGCCAGACAAGCAGAAGCCGTCTGTTCCCGAAAATTCTTTTCACCTAATTTTCGTAAAGCTTCTTGCAATTTGCGATTAGTAAGCTGTAGTGGTTCTCCTTTTTTCGCTTGTTCACGCAAATAAATATAAAACTTGGCAAGAACTGTTCTGGTCGGCGCTGCTCCTTCCAAAATTAATTCGTTTAATTTTTTATCTTGCTCATTAAAGAGTAAATGTATTTTAGCCTCTTCCTGATTACGTCCGGCTCTTCCCGCCAGCTGATTAAATTCTGTGCAAGAAAAACAGAAATGATATAAAACTACATGCTTAATATCCGGTATATCTATTCCTTCACCAAAAGCACTTGTTGTAACCATTACCCTCAAATCACCATTCCGGAACATTTTTTCCAGAAAAACTCGCTGTTCACTATTTAGACCCCCATGATAAAAACCAATTTTCTCCTTAGCCGCAGGATAATACAGCCGCAAATCACTCGCCAACTGATAAGCCTGCTTCCGACTGTTCACATAAATAACGAGACGTTCCCCTGTATCCAAAAGCTCCAGTAAATACTTCAATTTATCTTTTTCCCGTCGCTGATCTACCAACACTAAATTTTTACGCACATGCTTTTCTAGGACGAACTTCGAAACACAAAAAGTATCCACAATCCACTGCGCCGTCTCCTCATCCGCAGTTGCTGTTGCGGCAAGAGTAAGTGGTTTGCCCAGTTGCTGCCAACACTGACCTAAAAGGCGATATCCTCGTCGCTTACTTTGCGCTAGATGATGGGCTTCATCCACTACAAAAAAACCAATCTTCTCCGCCATGCTTTTAAATTTTTCTAAATGAAAAGCCAGAAACTCCGGTGTGGTTAGTACTATCTCTATTTTCCCTTGGTAAAACTCTTTAAAGAATTCCTTCTTCTCTCGAATGCCAAACGATCCATTGATAGCCGCTACCTGTATCCCTAGTGAAGACAAGGTTTCCCGCAACCGATAATACTGATCATTAACTAAAGCCCGGAGAGGATAAACCAAAATAGTTATTTTATTTTCCAGCAAAGCTAAATAAGCCGCCATGGACTGAAAAATAGCGGATTTACCTCTGCCTGTTCCAAAAATAGTTAAAGTATTATACCCCTCCTTCAAGATGCTTAAAGCTTCCTTTTGTTTTTCATAGTAATCTGCCTGCCCCAGAATAGCCTCCCTGATTTTTTTCTCTATTTCCTCCGGACTACTGGCAGCCAATCTTTTTCTAATGGTAGACAGTGCTTCCTGTTCCTTTTCTTCATCTGCTTTCCGAATACAGAGATTCACCCCCAGGTAATCCTTCTCTCTACCTGTCACCTGCGTAACATAGGCCTCATATACTCTTCCCTGATCCAACGCCGGAGCCAAATTTCTGGCTAGCCTAGCATGCAAATAACCAATCAAACTATTATTATAATATACTCCAATGGCATTACGGTCAAAGAAATTATCTTTTTCCCTCCGCAATTCTACCGCTTCGCCATCCTGAATTTCCCGAATAACCTTCTGCCGGTCAATAAATGTTACTCCTACTGTTCTGGTAAAAAACTCCTCTTTAGCAAGAATGTCCCGATAATAATCCTCCTCCAACCATATTTCCCCATCTAAATAAAGCTGTTCTAAAAAAGATAAAGACGTAAAAGGGTCATCAGGCTCCAGCGTATCCTTCAAATCCTTCACATTCAACTGGACACTGGTTACACCATTATAATTATTTAATTCAGGTACAAAAGCCAAATCACATCTCGTCCATTCGGCGGCCTCTTCTTTCAGCTCCCCTAATTTAAATCCAATTCCGTCAATCCGTCTCTGTTGTTCCACAACCTTTAACTTCAGATGCTTCCCTTCCTGTCCCACTCCCTTCAAACCTTCCAAACTACAATTACGTAAAACCAAAAGCGGAGAAGGATTCCCAGAGCCATAAGGAGCAAGAAGCTCCATTTCTTTGATCAATTGTTCATTAACTTCCTGTATCGTTACTTCCTCATCTATTTGTAACACGGGAGTAAGACTTTTTTCTGGTAAAACAGTATCCGCATACTTTTGCAAATTGCTGCGCACCAGCGGTATCTTTTCCTCGAGGAGAGTTAAGCCTGCCGCCATTTCATGCCCACCAAATTTCAGCAAATAATTTTGAACCTGTTCCAAAGCCTGATATAAATGAAACCCCGGAATACTTCTCGCTGATCCTTTTCCCATCCCCTCCTCCAGCTTTAACAAAAGCGTAGGGCGATAATACCTTTCTACAAGTCGGGAGGCCACTATCCCGATTACCCCGGGATGCCAATGCGGAGAGGCCAAGATAATTACTTTCTTTTCGCGAGGATCCCCCTCTTTTTCCAGCATCGCAACTGCTTCCTGATAGATCTCTTCCCCCATCTTCTGGCGAGCTTTATTTTCCTCCTCTAAATGCTGGCAAATCTCCTCATTCCGTTGGGGATCTTGGCCTAACAATAACTCTACCGCTAAATCAGCCTTTTCCAGACGGCCACAAGCATTCAAACGTGGGGCCAAAATAAAGCCCACCTGTCCAGTAGAAATAGAACCATCCTGCAACCCAGCTGACTTCAGCAAGGCCTGCAGCCCTGGTCGGCAGGTTTTCTGCTTAAAACACTGTAACCCTTCCTTCACCAAAATTCTATTTTCCCCTTGCAGAGGAACTATATCCGCAATTGTCCCTAAAGCAACTAAATCTAAATATTCATTAACAAGAGCGCATTCAGAAAATAAGGCTGCTACAGCCTGTCCCACCTTAAAAGCTACCCCAACCCCGGCCAAATCATACCAAGGCAACTTACTTTTCCCAGCCAATTTTGGATTAATAACCGCCACAGCTTGTGGTAACTGTTCCGGTGGTTGATGATGATCCGTAATTACCAAATCAACCCCATTTTTGGCGGCACACGCCGCCTCTTCTACAGAAGATATTCCGCAATCCACACTAACAATCAGCTTTGTCCCAGCTTCCTGGGCCCGGATAATCGCCTGTGTATTCAAACCATAGCCTTCTTCCATTCTATCCGGGATATAATAAGTTACTTTTCCGCCCAAGCGTCGGAATAAATCAGTAAGCAGTACTGTTCCTGTAATCCCATCTACATCATAATCTCCGTATATTAAAATTTGCTCTTCATTACGAATAGCACCAGCAATCCTTGCGGCTCCCAACTTCATGTTAGGTAACTCTAAAGGATCCTGCAAATCAGCTAAAGCAGGATTTAAAAATTGACGTGCCTCATCAGGAGTAGTAATCCCTCTATTCGCTAGTACTACAGCCATCACTCTAGAAATTGCCAAAGAATCTCTCAGTAAACTTATGATATGACTATCTCTTTTTTTAATCTGCCAAATGCGCCGCTTTGTCATTAATATCTCTCTCCCATTACAATTATATCATCTAAAAAGAAATCCTTTTATCAATTATACATGATAAAAGGATTTTAAATTACTGCTTAATTTAAAAAAGAATAACCTACACCTTAAGTGCCTTAGCCCTGCCATGTTTATCAGGTCTGAAATCAAACCACAAAGGACTGGCGATAAAAATCGAAGAATAAGCACCGGCAATTACCCCCACCAACATAGCCAAGGAAAAATATCTCGTGGTGTCTCCGCCCAGTACCAAAAGGGCAGCCAACACAAAAAGAACAGCCAAAGACGTATTAATCGAACGCACTAAACTCATTTTAATACTCTTATTAACAATATCGGCCAATTCCTCTTTCCGTCTGTTTTTCAAATTTTCCCTAATCCGGTCAAAAATCACGATTGTATCATTAATTGAATACCCGATAATCGTTAAAATCGCCGCAATAAAAGTCACATCCACTTCATACTGCATCAAGGAGAAAAAGCCCAGTGTAATAATAGCATCATGTAACAACGCCAAAATAGCGGCGATGCCAAACCTAAGTTCAAAACGAATTGTAATATAGATAATTTGTAAAACGCCCGCAATAACTAAGGCTAAAATCCCCGCCGTTCTCAACTCTTTCCCAATAATTGGCCCCACTTGTTCACTCCGTAGAACTTCGAACTTTCCTGCTTTATCTTCAATTGTTTTCAGAACCTTTCCCTGTTTCTCCGGATCTAATTCTACGGTTTTAATGATGATACTGTCGGAGGAAGCTTGAATCTCACTCTTTTCTAAGCCAATCTCCTCAAGAGCCGAACGAACTTGGGCATCTGTAATGCCCGTTTCTTCGAAATGCAGTTCAAATAATGTACCGCCTTTAAAATCAATCCCAAAATTTAATCCCTGTACAAAAAGAGAAGTTATGCTTACTAAAAGCACGATTAATGACAGGGCATACCATATTTTTCTCTTACCAACAAAATCCATCGTATTTTTCCTCCTTATGCCCCGTATAATTTAGTACTTTTCGCTAAACCAGAATCAGCTGTCATTTTCAGTACATATCTGGTAAAAGTAATTGCCGTAAACATACTACACAAAATCCCTATGCTTAACGTAACCGCAAAGCCCTTGATACTCCCACTACCCAAATAGAATAAGACAGCAGCAGCAAGTAATGTAGTTACATTAGAGTCAAAAATAGTCCAAAAAGCACGTGCGAAACCGGCATCTATCGCTGCCCGCAAGCTCTTTCCGTTACGCAGTTCTTCCTTCAATCTTTCATAAATAAGAATGTTGGCATCTACACACATCCCGACGGAAAGAAGAAAACCAGCAATACCAGGCAAAGTTAAGGTAGCATTAATCGCTATGAGAATACCTAATAAAAGTAAAGAATAGACAACGAGGGATAAATCAGCAATTATTCCAGGAACACGATACGCAATTAACATAAAAAGCATAATTACCCCAATTCCCCATAGAGCCGCTAACAAACTTTTTTGAATAGAATCAGCACCCAGTGTCGGCCCAACTGTTCTATTCTCAATAATTTCTACCGGCACAGGTAACGCTCCGGAACGCAGTAATAACGCAATATTACGTGCATCTTCCAAAGATTCATAACCATCAATCTGAGCCTCCCCACTGGGAATAGCTTCACTTACATAGGGCATCTGTAACATTTGATTATCTAAGAAAATAGCAATGTGCCTGTTTTGGTCTTTTACTCCATTTACTTCAGGATAATCATTGACCAGCTTAGTCGTTGCCTCCGCAAATTTTTGGGTTCCTTCAGACTTAAACTTCAAGCTCACATAAACCTTTCCTGTACTTGGATCTTTGGATTCTTGCGCATTCTCCAAATCCTTCCCCGTCAAAACAACTTCTCCATCCATTGTTTTAAACTCTAGCAAAGCCATTTTACCGATAAGCTTAATCGCGCCTTCCGCATCCTCTACACCAGGAATTTCGATTAGTACACGATTCTTCCCTTCCTTCTGAATCGTCGGTTCAGTAACGCCCAATGAATCAACACGAGTGCGCATAATTTGGATAATCTGGTCAATATCCCTATCCGTAACAGCGCCCTGAGCCTGTAACCTAACCTGAACACCACCCTTAAGATCTAGTCCTAATTTTAAATTTTCCCGAACAGGATTAGCTGCAAAAAAAGCTCCTCCTATAATCAGACCCACAATAATGATTAGAGAAAACACCTTCTCCCATCTCATCTTCGGCCTCTCCTCCTTATATTTCAAATAATAATATCATACTGCATAATTATATTATCATGTTTATCGCTTGTCAACTAAAGCCGCTTCTCTTTTATTAAAAAAGCCATTAACCACACAACGATTAACGACTCTTTTCTCTACACACGGAGCCTCCCAACTATCACGCATCATCTCTTTTACAATAATTACCTGTGATGTCTTTTGCCTATTTTTTTTCTTCTGCGCTCTCCTTTTTTTCTTCATCTTCAATAAAGCCAACCGCTGCGCGTTGCATTTTGAGACTAAAATCAGGGGCAACTTCCAACTTCATCGTCTTCTCATCCAAAGCAATAATTTTCCCGTAGATCCCCCCAATTGTCACAATCTTATCCCCGGTTTTTAAGTTGTCTAACATTACCTGACGCAGTTTTCCTTGCTTCTGTTGTGGCCTAATCACCATAAAATACATAAAAAGAAAAAGCAAAATTAATAATAAAGTACCGCCTAAACCCTGCAAAATAATTCCCTCCTATTCAAAAAATATTAATCTTGTTTAACATATTAACTAAATATTACCCTTTTCCCTGTCTAGATACAACCCCTATTTTACTTCTTTTCCCTCATAACGGCTCAAAAATTCCCGACGAAAAGTCAATAAACTGTCTGCCGCAATGGCTTCCCTAATTTGTTTCATCAAGTTAAGTAAGAAATATAAATTATGATAGCTGGTTAAACGAAGTCCCAATATTTCCCCCGTATTAAACAGATGCCGCAGATAAGCCCTACTGAAATTACGACAAGTATAACAATCACAATGATGGTCTAAAGGTGTAAAATCAGCTTTAAAAACTGCATTTTTGATCGTCAATCTGCCCTCACTAGTAAATACAGTCCCATTTCTAGCTATCCTGGTCGGTAAAACACAATCAAACATATCTATTCCTCTAATTACCCCTTCAATTAAAAAATCAGGAGAACCTACCCCCATCAGATACCGTGGTTTATCCCTAGGCATAAGAGGTATAGTGGCATCTAAAATTTCATAAGAAAGAGACTTCGATTCACCCACACTCAAACCTCCGATTCCGTACCCCGGAAAATCCATAGAGATTAAATCCCGCGCACTAATGGCTCGTAAGTCCGGATACATCCCGCCCTGCACTATGCCAAAAAGCGCCTGCTCCTCTCTGTGGTGTGCGTTCAGACAACGTTCCGCCCAGCGTGTTGTTCTTTCCATCGCTAACTTCGTATATTCATAATCCATTGGATAGGAGACACACTCATCAAAAGTCATGGCAATATCTGCACCCAAAGCCATTTCAATCTCCATTACTTTTTCCGGTGTGAAAAGATGTTTTGAGCCATCAAGATGTGACCTGAATTCGACCCCTTCTTCACGAATTTTACGTAAATCCCCTAGGCTAAAAACCTGGAAACCCCCACTATCGGTAAGGGTGGCACCAGACCAATTCATAAACTTATGCAGTCCACCCGCCTGTTGAACTAATTCATATCCGGGTCTCAGATAAAGATGATATGTATTACTCAGAATAATTCCTGCCCCTATCTCCTCAAGTTCCTCCGGTGACATCGTTTTGACAGTGGCCTGTGTTCCGACAGGCATAAAAATCGGGGTATCAATTACCCCATGGGGAGTATGCAGCTTACCCAAGCGAGCCATTGATTCCTTACTTTCTTTTATTAATTCATATGTAACAGCAGCCAAAATTTTACCTCCTTAAATAACTAACATCGCATCCCCATGCTCACGGGAAGCAGGATGGATGCCTTTTTAACATTACTACAAGTAATATATTATAACAAAACCAACGGCCTTTATCAACCGCTGGTTCTTCTTAAACAGCCTCTTACTCGTGACTTGTGGTCGCCTCCATCACTGCATTAAGGAACTCATTTCATAGAGCTCATGAGGTGCTATGTCCTGTCCGTTACTCCACTCAATACCTGAACCGCCGGAAATAACCCTCACCGTTCGGAAGTAGTCTTTATTCCTCAACTCTCCATACCAGTCTCCTTCAATATACGGCGAGACATCAAATATCCTAACCTCTCCAGTTTCATAATTAAGCTTGAGCTTGTATGCCTCCATAGGCTCCACTTTTAAAATTCTGGGTTGTAACATGGCAATACCTCCTTTATCTCAGCGGGTCAATTCTAAAGAACTGCTCTCCGTTGGAAAGCAATTTCCAATTTGCTTCAAGGTCATCATAGTGAATCACCATCCAGGCTTCGAGTAGTTTCAGTTTATTAGCAGGAATCGAGCCCTCGAGGATTTCGCCGTCCAACGATATTACTATTTCATCTCCTGAATACTCTGCGTGGATATGGGACTTTTTATGCCTACCGCTATTTTCCTTATACATTCTGACAATAATACCAAAGAACGTAGACAGTACCGACATTAGCGTTTCCTCCAATCAATCATTTGATTCTATAATTATTCTACCCTATTAAATAAGGAAATTCAATCGCGTAGGAACAAAAATAAGGGCTGTAGCCTGCCCTTATTTTAAGAATGGGTTTTTGTTTATCAGTTGCCTAAAAGAGATGGCCTTAAAGATGATGCTTTCATGATGATGGTGTCCATACTTCATTTTAGGCCAGTATCTCTCCCAGAAAAAGCAATAGACTATATACGATTCATACGGAAAATCGGTCCTAAAATACTCAAGGATTTCCTCAATTCTGTCTGCCAAAACTTTTGTATAAAAAACGGCAAAATCGAGTCAATCAGGTTCAAAAACGGTCTGGAGCACCGATTCTTGTACAAATCAGAATACGAATAAAAAGCCCCTGTACCGCACGGGGCAAGGGCTTTCGAGCTTCTTTAGCCTCTGAAAAAATCTGTTAAACTATGAACATAGCGTCCCCAAAGCTAAAAAACCGGTACCTTTCTTGCACCGCCTCTGCGTAGGCTCTCATGATTTTCTCCCGCCCGGCTAAAGCACTAACTAACATAATAAGCGTAGATTTAGGTAAATGAAAATTCGTAATCAACCCCGCAATAACTTTAAATTCATAACCGGGATAAATATAAATTTCCGTCCACCCTTTCCCCGCCTGTACCTCCCCTTTCAAAAAGGCACTTTCCAGCGCCCTAGTGGAAGTTGTCCCTACCGCAATAATTCTTCTTTTTTCTCTAAGTGCTTTATTAATCTTTTCTGCGGCCTCTTCCGTAATTTCAAAATACTCCTTGTGCATTTTATGTTGGAGAATATCCTCTTCCTTAACCGGTCGAAAGGTACCTAACCCTACATGAAGAAGCAACTCTACCCATTCTACCCCTTTATCCTGAACAGCCTGCAACAGATGCGGCGTAAAATGAAGCCCTGCCGTAGGTGCTGCCACTGAACCCGGTTCACGTGCATAAACAGTTTGGTATCTTTCCGGATCGGCAAGCTCTTTTTTGATATAAGGAGGAAGAGGTACCTGTCCTAAATGACTAAGGATCTCCTGAAAAATCCCTTCATAAAAGAACTCCATAATTCTTCCCCCGGAAGGGATAGTCTCAATAGCGACAGCCTCCAGTTCACCTTCCCCAAAAATTATCTTGGTTCCCGATTTTACCTTTTTTCCCGGACGAACCAAGACCTCCCAATGCTTCTTATCTAACTGATTCAATAAAAAAACTTCAATAACTGCCCCTGTCTCTTCTTTTCTCCCAAAAAGTCGAGCCGGAATAACTCGCGTATTATTACTGACCAGCACATCCCCTTCCCGCAGATAAGCAAGTAGATCGGTAAACTTACGATGCTCTAGCTCTCCTGAAGTTTGGTGTAAGACTAAGAGGCGGGATTGATCACGGTTAGAAAGCGGTTCCTGAGCAATTAACTCTTCCGGTAAAAAATAATCAAATTCTGAAATATGCATCAAAAATTATGCTCCTTTTTTCCCTGATACGTTTAGCTTTCCTTAGGGACGATAAGAACTAATCGTTAATCTCCCGTCAAACTTATCTTGATTATAAAAATGTTCAATTATCCGCGAATGTTTAACACCCTGCAGAGCCATGCCGCGGGCTCCCCATTGGCTCATCCCCAAGCCATGTCCATATCCTTTCCCTTTGATCGTAAGCTGGCTAAAGACCTTGGGTACCGTCTTCACTCCATCCGCCTCCAAAACATAATAACTTCCACTGTTTCCGTTAAGTTTAGTTTGATAGCCATCGGCATTTACCGCATAAAAATCAGGTGTATAACTACAAAGATCCGTCGTTCCAAAAGCATTCCATATTTTTACGGTAGAATCACAAACAATCTCAAAAAGTGTACTTTTCACACCCAGCACGGAACGAATATTATCCTTATAAAAACTTTTTGTCCCTCTCGCTCCTCTAAAATCCAACTGCGTAATCCTTCCTGAAGGAGTCTGTTTAGCTAAGTATTCCCTCGTCTGAGGATCAATAGCCAAACGTCCGGCGGCTAATTCATAAATTTCCCCCACATTAATCGTATTAGAAGGATTTTCTCTATTCCACTTGGTTACCTGATTATTTAATTCTTGACGCGTAAAATTTTTTTCCCATTGATAAGTTTCCCCTGCCCAACTTTCCTGCTGAAAAGCCTGAATAGCCAGAGCATCCTCCGGAGTAGCTATCGGCTGTATATAAGGTAAAGAGTCAACCCAAACATTTTCACAGGCTTCCGAATAGCCCCCGGAATTACTGTGGAAAAAGGCCTGAATTATTTCGTTATCATAATAAATTACCTTGCCACAGGTTTCATCGACAGCTTTTTTAACCAATGGACTGCTTAAAATCTCCGTATCATAGCCACCATAAACCTGCCAACGTGTTGAAATCCCTACATCATAATTTAATTGCGGATGATGCTTATAAAAAAGGGCATAAGTTCTGGACACTATAGCCTGCACCTTATAAGCCTCTTCCAAAGCACCCGGTCCCATCTCCGCACCGACAACACCATAAAGATATTGTTCCACATCAACTAGATTAATCATTTGCACTTTGCCCTGCAAATTCTCAATCAAAAGTTCACCCCTGTAGCGCTTGTTTTTAAAGGAAAAAACATTTCTCCCCCCGCTCCCTTTCTGACGTAAAATTACCAAAGAACTGCCTAAGCCATTAACGGGCAGACCATTATTATAAATTTGCAGATTAAAACTCCCCGCCGGAGCGACAACCCATTTCCCGTTAGCCGGATCCGAGCTGATTACCCTCTGCGTCAGATAATCCACTAATTCATAACTACCGTCAGAGACAGCAAGTTCCGCTGAGGTTAAATTAACCCCTAAGGCTACTCGCAACGTAGTCGAAGGACAGGTAACCTGAGCACCCTGTGTAAATGAAGACTTTGCTAAAAGAAAAACGCTTAGCATCGTTACCGTCATTATTAATATTATTCTTAGTTTATGCGTTCTTTTGGAATAAATCATAATCCTCCCCCATGATTTAATAAATAACTGTTTTTATTTTAATAATAAACCCTCTCTCTTTGTTCGACATTATAGGAACTCATTCCTTCTCTTCCCCCCAAAATTATCTTTTTCCTCCCGCTTATTTATATTCCTATTTTTCCCGCCTTCATCATCTTCATCATTATCATCGTTCTCATCATCTTCACCGTCTTCATCATCTTCATCTATTATTTTTTCTTCTTTTTCCTTAACTTCTTCTCTGCGCTCATCTTCTTTTTCTCTGACTTCTTTTTTGACTTCTTTTCGTTCTTCTTTAACTTTTTTTAATTCGTCTTCATCTTCGTCTTTATCCTTTAACCCCATATCTTTACCTTGCCCTTTTCCTTGTCCATTACCTTTCTTGAACCGCTTTTTTTGCTCTTTTTCCAATTCCATCAACTGTTTTTCTGCTTTTTTCGTCCGGGAAATTATTTCTCCAGGATTCCCGCCGGCTTTTTTAATGGCTTTAACCACGCTGGAAAATTTCATGTTTTCAGGAGTAATCTCCAACCCCTCTTCCCTAGCTTCTAAAATTACAGCATATTTCCCGGGAGATATTCCCTGCTCTTTAGCTTTTTCATGAAACTGGATCGAAACTTCCAAAAACTCTACCTGTGCCTCTATTTTACGTTCTTGCAAATCTTTCTTTACTTCTTCATTTAATACCTTTTGGATTTTCACTAAGACCTTTGCTTTTTCTTTGAACTTTTCTCCCCTTCTTTCTTCTCTTTCATCAGGGGAACTTAAAGTTAAAATAACATTGTTTTCCTTATCCGGAGCCAGATACTGCTTCTTTACTGCCTCACTGGTAATCAACCTAACTGCTTCTTCCGCAGAACGATTCAACAGCTGTAACTGCTCCAATAATTTTACCCCATCTTCATTTAAACCGGTTGCTTCTCTCACTTTTCCTTCTTGATCCAATCCTAATTCCACACTAGGATTTATATCAATATTCACATAAGCTATAACCTGTTGGTTACCGGGAAAAAGCTGTGCTGTAAAAAAGGGAATCGCAAAAAAGAAAAGGGCAATACCGGCAGCCAAGGCTAGAAATTTACCGGTTAAAAAGAAGTTATATCTAGGAACCGCAGTCTCAAATACAATCTCACTTCCCACTGCCGGTAATTCTTTTTTTTGCCAAGCAAGATGCTTAAATTCACCGGTAGGAGTCAGCACAACAATCTTCCCTGGAGTCGCTTCCATAACCAATCCTTTGCGTTTTTCTGCCATAGGTCTCACCCTTTCATACTATCTAAATAATCCTGAAGATAGTAAAATTTTCCCATAATAATTACTGCCAAAGCAATAATATATTTACGTTGTCTTTCCAGAGTTTTGCGACTTACCACTACCTCCGTTTCTAATTCTTTCAGAGGAAGGGTTTTGGTTCTTTGTAAAAAAAGGCGATAACTCTCCTTCTCACAAATTAGCCTAGCAACCCGATATGCCGTCATTCTAGCATCCCGATGTTTCGGCGATACCTTTACCAAATCCTGAAACTCTATCCCGAATTCCTTTAATTTACCGGAGTATTCTCTAATTTCCTCCCGCCTTATTTCCGTAACTTCCTTCTCATAATAGCGTTCCGTAGCTTCTTTCCAGGTTAGTTTGTCTAACCGTACCTCTGCATCTTCCTCCTCCCCGTCATGAATGAGCGAGGACCAGGGTAAATCCTGTACCCCTTGCTGAGTTTTACGAAAATAATCAATTATTCGTCTCCTGATGACCGTTTCTGCGAAGAGAAAAAAAGAAGAATTTCGTTTAGTATTATATTTATCAAGAGCTTCATTAAAAGCAATTAAAGCTACACTGATTTCCTCATCTTCACCCACCCGAACGAATCGTTTACAGGTACGTGCCGTAACCTTGAGAATGAAAGGAAAATACCTTTTGATTAATCTGTCTCTGACTTCATCCTTTCCCTGCTGGACTAAAAGAATGTCCTGACTAATTTCCAAGTCCAACAATCTCACCTCTCAATACCTCTTAATATAAATATTCGCTATCTGCTACCTAATATATGAGGGTACTCACCGATGTGCTGACTTATATCTATCCCGTTCACTAAAGATACAGCCACAGTATTGCTGTCGATACATCCCTTCCTCTTTCGACCTTACTACCCCTTCCTTATACCCCACACGAAAATCCTGGTAATAAAAGGGTACCCCTATCTCTGCAGCAATAGCCGTTGCCAGTTCTTTAATCAACTCATGCTTTTGAAAAGGGCTAACCAGTAATGTAGTGGTAAAGGCCTCAAATTTGCCCTTCTTAGCAATTTGTGCCGCTCTTTTTAAACGTAAACTATAACAAATGCGACAACGCTCTCCTTCCCGGAAAGCCACATTACGCAAATATTCCTCCAGTTCATATTCCTCATCAAGAATAACCGGAAGACCCATTTTTTCTGCATACTCGCTAAAGGTCTGCAGCCTCTTCGTAAACTCCGTAAAGGGGTGAATATTGGGATTATAAAAATATCCTCGCAAATCGTGCCCTTCCTTTTGTAAAGCAGCAACGGGATAAATACTACAAGGCCCACAACAAACATGCAACAATATTTTCATTAATTTTTTCCTCCTACCATAGGGATATTTTCTCCTCATCTTCCCTTTCTCTATTATATGTAATACCTAAATGTTGATAGGCTAACGGAGTAGCTACTCTGCCCCTGGGCGTCCTTTGTAAAAAGCCCAATTGTAACAAATAGGGCTCATAAACATCCTCAATCGTACTTGTTTCCTCACTAATGCAGGCTGCTAAGGTTTCCACCCCGACAGGCCCTCCTTGAAACTTTTCGATTACCATCTGTAACATTTTTCGGTCAATTGCATCCAACCCGAGCTGATCTACTTCCAGCATATTCAAAGCTTGATCGGCCATTTCTCTACTGATAACCTTGCATCCCTGCACCTGTGCATAGTCCCGCACCCTTTTCAACAAACGATTAGCTATTCGCGGGGTTCCCCTGGCTCTTTTCCCAATTTCCTCCGCTCCCGCTTGTTCAATCACTACTTTCAAAATACGAGCTGCTCTCTCCACAATGATCACTAATTCCTCTGTATTATAAAATTCTAAACGACTAACTACCCCAAATCTATCGCGCAGAGGCGCAGTTAGATTCCCCGCTCTAGTCGTAGCCCCTACTAAAGTAAAAGGCGGCAAATCAAGACGAATCGAACGGGCACTGGGACCTTTACCAATAATTATATCCAAACAAAAATCTTCCATCGCCGGATAAAGCACTTCTTCCACCGTTCTGTTTAAACGATGAATTTCGTCAATAAACAAAATATCATGAGGCTGCAAATTAGTTAAAATAGCCGCCAGATCCCCCGGCCTTTCTATGGCCGGACCGGAAGTAGCGCGAATTTGCGCCTGCATCTCTACCGCAATAATATTGGCCAAAGTAGTCTTGCCTAATCCTGGCGGCCCATAAAGTAACACATGATCCAAGGCTTCCTTCCTCTGTTTAGCCGCTGTTATAAAAATACGCAGATTTTCCTTAACTTTCTCCTGCCCGATATATTCATCCAATAAACTAGGTCGTAGGCTTACCTCTTCCCGTTCCTCCTGAATGAGCCCCGGCGTAACAACTCTTTCTTCCGTCATTTATCTATCCTCCACTTAAACCTTAGCCGAATTTTTTAAAGCTATCCGAATTAAATCCTCGACAGAATAATCTTGATCTACCTGTAATACGGGTACGGCCTTTTGCGCTTCCGCCAGACTGTATCCTAACGCTAACAAGGCTGAAACGGCTTCGCCTCTTACATCTGGATGTATCGTATCCGTAACTTCCGAGTTTATTTCTTCGGAGAGAACTTCTTTCCCTAATTTATCTTTCAATTCAAGAACCATCCTGCCTGCCGTCTTTTTACCTACCCCGGAAATACTTAATAACGGTTGCATATCGCCCAAAAAAATAGCACGACGCAACTCCTGAACCGACATCTGCGATAAAATAGCTAAAGCTAACTTCGGACCTATTCCCGAAACCTGCAAAAGGGCAAGAAACATCTCCCTTTCCTCAACTGACAAAAAACCATAAAGGCTTAATTCATCCTCCCTAACATGGAGGTAAGTAAATAAGGTTGTTTCCTCCCTGAGTGCCGGCAGCTTAGCTATAATTAAAGATGGGCTATATACCTTGTACCCCATACCTCCTACTTGCATAACAACATAATTTGCACCTTTGAAATATAATTCTCCCTGCAGAAATTCGATCAAATTGTCTCACTCCTCATCATTAATCCCGAAGAACAAAAATTGCCATGACAGATCGCAATAGCCAAAGCATCTGCTGCATCATCTGGACGTGGAATCTCCGCTAAATTTAAAAGAGCCTTTACCATAAACTGAACCTGTTTTTTCTCCGCCCGTCCATACCCTACTACCGCTTGTTTAACCTGTAATGGTGTATATTCATAGATGGCCACTTCTTTCCGTTGTGCAGCCAGCAACACTACGCCCCGAGCCTGTCCTACCTGTAAAGCTGTTTTCACGTTTTTATTGAAGAATAACTCCTCCACAGCTACATAATCAGGTTTATGAGTATCAATAAGCTGCTTAATTCCATTATAAATTTTATTAAGTCTACTAGCTGGTTTCTCTGTTTTAGCACTACTAATAATTCCGTATTCCACTATCCGATAATGATTCCCTAAATATTCTACAACACCATATCCGGTAATTGCTGTACCGGGGTCTATTCCCAAAATAATCATTTCTTTCACCTCATTTTTACCCCATTTTTTAAATTCTCCATCCTAAACGGATTATCCTTCTCTCCATAAAAGAAAGGTACGGACGTTATACCATTAAAAAAAGAGACCGCCTCATAAATATGAGACAGCCATCTTCTTTCATCTACTAACCTACTCCATTTGCTCCATTAATTCTTCAGAGATATCGAAATTAGTAAAAGTATCCTGGACATCATCATGTTCTTCTAAATAATCCATTAAACGAAGTAATAACTTAGCCTGCTCCGGATCTGTTACCTCTACACTCGTCTCAGAAATCATAGAAATTTCGGCATTAACAACCTCTACACCGACTTCTTCCAGTCCGTCTTTAACACTTTCCAAGTTTTCCGGGTCAGTATAAATTTCTACTTCCTCCTCATCTTCCAATTTTAGATCTTCTGCCCCTTTTTCCAACACCAAAAGAAGTAAATCATCCTCACTTAAGTTCAATTTTTCTTTTTCTAACGTAATATACCCTTTTTGTTTAAACATCCAACTTACACAACCGGTTTCACCCATATTACCACCGTTCTTAGCGAAAATATGTCTTATTTCACCAGCTGTCCTATTGCGATTATCAGTTAAGATATTAATCATGATCGCCACTCCACCCGGGCCATATCCTTCGTATACTAGTTCCTCAAAATTATTTGCATCTTGCTCCCCAGCACCTTTTTGAATCGCTCTTTGAATATTATCATTAGGCATATTGGCTGCTTTAGCTTTTTGAATAGCAATTTTTAGACGAAAATTAATATCAGGATTAGGTCCTCCTCCCATTCTGGCCGCAACAATTAACTCTCTGCCCAGCTTTGTAAACACCTTCCCTTTAAGGGCATCTTGTTTCCCCTTTTTGTGTTTTATGTTAGCCCATTTAGAATGCCCAGACATTTACAACTACCTCCTTAATTATGCACCTTCTGAATTTCTTAGAAAAAGGCACAGATAATCCTGTGCCCTAAAAGTCCTTTTTAATTTTATCATAAATTCATAAACCTGACAAATTGACGTTGTCCTTTAATCCTGCTTTAGAATAAAAACCCGTACTTGACGGCGACCCCATTTCAAGGCTTCTTTTTTTGTCTCAAAAAAAAGATCAATGCGGTTTCCTTTAATACTACCACCAGTATCCATGGCCGTAGCATAACCATATCCATCTATGTATAGTCTTGTTTTCAAAGGAATGATTTTGGGATCAACGGCAACAATACCGACACTAGGCCAAATACCGGTATATGTTTTACTGCCTGTATGCGTATAGCCGGTAGCACTCATCGGCAGCGATTTCTCAAAATTCAACGTACTTCCGCCTCTGGAGACAGATTGCTGAATACCAAAAGCGACAATCTGTTTAACAGGTTCTTTAACTATTACTTTCTTAACAAAATTACGGGCAATTTCCTTGCCATCTTCTAAAATGACTTCATAAATTTGTTTTTCTAACCCTTTCTGTCCTTTTTGCAGAATTCTGGTTTCACCATGGTAAAGTTCCTTAGACTCTTTTTTCTCCGTACTAAAAGGCAAGCTCTTTTTTTCCTCAACAGTTCTTTTAGAAACTCGCATTACCTGTATTTCCTTTTCAACAACTTCATCCAAAGCTGGTATGACCTTATCCTCGGCACCTAAAACAAACTGGGCTTCCTCTAAAATATCCTTTGTTACAGTTTTTCCTGTGAAAACTTCTTGCGTTTTTCCATCAGCAATAAGCTGATATATTTTCTTAACTTCCTGCATTTCATAATTTTCTTCAGAAATATTTTGTCCTAAAGGTGGAACAACAAAGATTGCAATGAAAGTAAAGAAAAAAATCATTTTAAATATACTTTTATGCTCCTTCACAAAATGCACCTCCGTATATACATCAATTCGCTACTTTTTTGTATTTTCCTTTTTAAAATATATATTGGTAAATAAAGTTAATAGAACTTGCTACTCTTTTCTGTCATAACAAGTTCTATCCTTTTGAAGTCATATTCAGCTTTAATTCATTTACAGCTTCTTGGAAGCTAGCCTTAAAATCTTCCAGTTTCTGCTGCTCATCCGTCCTTAAATAATCCACCAAATAGGCGTAACTACAGGCCATTTTTTCCAATGAACCTGCTAAATTATTATTACCCTTTTCTTTTGCTTTAAGACCTACTTCAGAAATTTGTCCCCATAAATCCCGAGCTAACTTAAGATTTTTCTCTGCAACCGCTTTTTCCGTTAATTCAACAGTATTATTAATTAACTTCAACATCAACTCCGGCTTATCAAAAGCGACCTGTTCCTCACAACCAATAAGTAAAAAACCTAACAAACAAATCATTAAAAACAGCTTAACAACCTTTAGCATAATTCAACCCCTACTAAGTTTTTTAACTTTATTATTATACTCTGACCCTGTTATATATATATATGTTCAAGATCAAAATAAGTACTCAAGTCAAATAATACATAAAAATAAATTCCTGGCAACGACATAC
>DHPU01000002.1:0-154 GCA_002407935.1 Peptococcaceae bacterium UBA5356 | reverse complement strand
TACCATTTTGTATGCTCCGTGCACCTCGCCTCGAACGCCTTATCCTGCTCGCAGCTAATGTTTTATCTCACGATTTGTCTACATATTTAATTTGTACACAATATCTGACTTAATGTCAATTTGTTCTCTGAAAAGAACACAGAGTTAAGAAAGA
>DHPU01000024.1:13867-28489 GCA_002407935.1 Peptococcaceae bacterium UBA5356 | reverse complement strand
CATATATTTTACAAGAAAAAACATAAATTATATTAATTAAATCTTGTATCATTTCTTCTTGTGATGATAATTTTTCATTGTTTACAACAATAATTTCAACATTATTGTATATGTTTGTCAACATTATTGATTACTGTTTATTTCCTCCTTTTCTTCTGTAGTTTTTGTTTCTGCCTTTTTTCCCTTTTTAGAGGCCTTCTTGAGCACCTTTTTTTCTAGCTCTTCTTGTACCTCTTCTACAACCTTTTGTGTTTCTTCTTCTACTTCTTCTACTTCTTCTACTTCTTCTACTTCTTCTACTTCTTCTATCACTTTTTGGGTCTCTTCTTGTACTTCCTCAATAACCTTTTGTACTTCTCTTTTTACCTCTTTTTCTACTTCTACATCATAACTCTCCACAAGCTCCAGTTGAGCCATCAAGAAGCTTCTGATTTTCACAAACATCTGTTTTTCTAATCCGCTCAGTTTTTCTAGCTTTTTAATACTTTCCGTGATATCATCCTGTGCACCGGCAATAATCTGTTCCGCCTTTTTCCTGGCCTCCCAAATAAATAATTCGGCCTCTTTTTGGGCATTTTGTTTAACTTCTTCCGAAATTTTCTGTGCTAATACCAGCGTATTCTGAAGAGCCTTTTCTATTTCTTTATATTGATTAATATTTTCCTCTTGTTTTTGCATCTTATCTTTCAAATCTAAACTTTCTTTATACAGTGCTTCAAAATCCCTAATTATCTCATCCAGAAATTCATCAACATCATCAATATTATATCCCCGCATACTTTTTTTAAATTCTTTATTATGAATATCTAACGGAGTCAACACTTTCTACACAACCCCTTTCAACTTTTTGAACTTTTCCAATTTTATAATTCTTCAGCCCTTTTAGCAGCTGCCCTTACCGCTTCCATAATCGTTCCCCTTACTCCACTTTTTTCTAGTTGTAGCATCCCATAAATTGTAGTCCCACCTGGTGAGGTCACTTTATCTTTCAATTGAGCCGGATGCATTCCACTCTCCTCCAGCTGTATAACCGTACCAGCTACGGTATCCAAGGCTAACTTTACTGCCACCTCCCGCGGCAGCCCTGCCAATACCCCGCCATCAGTCAGTGCCTCAATAATTAACGCAACAAAGGCGGGTCCGCTCCCACTTAAACCGGTAACCGCATTCAACAGTTTTTCCGGTAAAATAGTAATGCTTCCCATTTTTCCAAAAACACTTCTGGCAAACTTAATGTCCTCCTCCTTAGCATATTTCCCCATAGCCAGCACTATAGCCCCTGCTCCAACTACGGCTGGAGTATTAGGCATAGCCCGTATCACCTTTGTTCCCCCGGGAAAAAGTTGTTCCAACTTCATAGTAGTTACCCCTGCTAAGACTGAAATCAACAGCTTTTTCTTAGCACGAAACGAAGCAGTGCAATGTTCAATAATTTCATCCAAATTTTGAGGCTTTACCGCCAAAATAATACTTTCACATTTTTCTGCAACCTCTTCATTCTCGCTTGTCGTCTCTACCCCATACACTTTTTGAAAGTATTTCAATTTAGCTGCTTTATGGTCACAAACCAAAACTGTCTTGGGATCCACTTCCGAGGCTAAAATACCTTTAAGCATGGCCTCTCCCATTACCCCCCCACCAATAAAACCTATCATCTTCAAAATGAAGACCTCCTTCCATCAGTGTTTTGCACAATATTATTAATCCAGGCAAATACTTCTTTAGGCTGACTTCCATTATTTAAATCACCGGAAATATCTACATTGTTTGGGGCCGCCACAATTATTCCGGCGCCAACCTTCTGCAAACACCCCTCCAGTGCATAAGCCGTTCCACCAACAAAATCAATAATCCTACGTGCTAACGTTTTATCCAGATTTTCTAAATTAATAATAATAATCCGTTTGCTTTTCAAGTGGTCTGAAATTTGCTGACAATCATCAAAACAATCAGGCTCCAACAAGATTACTTTATTTGGCGTTTTACTTATAGTAAGAGGAACTACCTGCCCTTTTACTCGCTGTGGCCTCCATTCGGGAATAAGTTCTGCTGAGTCCTGCTCATCCGCATAAGCTTCATCCCGGGATTCGCTAAACCCCATAATATCCAAAAATTTATCCATTACCTTCATATTTTTACCTCCTCTAATAATTTCTGCGACCAAAGATACGGCTGCCAATACGAACCAAAGTTGCCCCCTCTTCAACCGCAACTTGAAAGTCATCACTCATTCCCATGGAAAGCTCCTGCATTTCGACTCTAGGCAGTTGCAAATTCTCAATAGACTCAGCCAATATCTTTAATTGCCGAAAAATCAACCGTACTTTCTCTGGATGATCTACTAAAGGTGCAATCGTCATTAGCCCTTTTATCTTTATTCTCGATAATTTGCATATTTCCTTTATCTCTTCCATTAATTTCCCCGGTGCAAAACCATGTTTTGCACTTTCTCCCGCAATATTTACCTGTAAAAGAATATTTACTAATAAATCTTTCTTTATGGCTTGTTTACTGATTTCCTCAGCTAAAGAAAAAGAATCTACCGAATGAATCAAAGCCGTCTTTCCCACCACATTTTTTACCTTGTTTCGCTGTAAAGTTCCAATCAGATGCCACTCTATTTCTGCGGGAAGCAAAGGCATTTTTGTACATAACTCCTGCACGCGGTTTTCTCCAAATAAATATTGTCCGGCCACAAAAGCTTCCCTGATTGTTTCGGCAGAAAAATTTTTAGATACCGCTATCAACTTTACCGTACTAGGATCTCTCCCTACCCTCTCACAAGCTTTTTGTATCTCATCAGTTACCTTCATTAAATTGTTGTTAATACTATCACTATCCATTATAACTCCCTCATCATTAATCCTTCATTCTTAAATTCTATCTTATTTATTAATGCGTAACACTCTCTTTCCTTCCTTCACCTTATGCGGATCAGCAATAATCCAATCATCCGCCATTAAACCGGATAAAACTACTTCTCCTCCCAATTGGGCAATACGCTCTACTTCTTTCCAACCGGCTCTACCCTTTTGAAAAAGATAAACTCCATATTTACCCTCTTTAAATACCAAAGCTTTTTCAGGTAACACGACTCCTTTATAACTACAAACAATCATTTCACCTTTTTCTTGACGATTCTGATTTAAACTGCCGACATTATTAATTTTCAGCAAGATACTATATGAACCCGTTTTTCGGGAAAGCTCTGTTACTACACCCTTTAAAAGATGATCTTGCTCTTTTTCTAAACGGATAGAAACAGAACTACCTTTTTTAATTTTCTCCGGATAAGCACCCGTCCCGGATAAATAAAAATAACAAGGAGCTAAATTATCCGTAATCTTAAAAATACCTTCTCCGGCTTCAATTACATCAGGATTAATTTTTTCCGAAGTTGTTTTCACTATCTTTGCCTTAAAATCCCGCAACGTATCCAGCTTAGTTAAATCCAACTGGGCCCACATCTCAGGATGACAGATACTCTCCCAACCATCGGTATGATAAGAAATCACTCCCGCGCTTAGGGCCTTTATGGGCTGAGAGGACTTTTTTTCCAAGCTGGTCCCTGCTACCTTTTCTAAATAGCCAATCACTGCATTTTTGGCTACCCTTTCGCCCTCTTCTTTAACTTTAACAAAACGCCCTCTAAAAGGAGCCGTAACTACTTTCTCCTCACGTAAAACCAGGAACTCTCCCTCCAGCGTATTTTCCAGTTCCGAATATTGGGCATGTATAACCTCAACTGGTAAATAACCGCAAACAATTTTCAACACAAGACAAATTAAAAAGATAAATAAAATACTTTTTTTAACCACAATATTCCCGCCTAGTTAAAAGTTTACTTAAATATTAATTATTCTACTAATAACCTCGATATCCTGCCTAAAACAAGCTTTAAACTTTTAAATTTTAGGCAAAATCACCGTAAAACAAGAACCTCTATTTTCTTGTGATCTAACCTGTACACGTCCACGGTGAGATTCTACGATATGCTTAACAATAGACAATCCCAATCCTGTTCCCCCAACCTGCCGTGACCTTGCCTTATCAACACGGTAAAACCGTTCAAAAAGCCGCGATAAGCTTTCGGCAGGAATACCTATCCCCTGGTCAATTACTTCAATAATTACCTTTTTCCCCTCCGTCCTAATTATAATTTTGATGATTCCCTTTTCATAAGAATATTTAATAGCATTATCTAAAAGATTAATCATCACCTGTTCAATCATCTCATAGCAGGCAAAAAAATATTCCGCCCCTGCCTCTACTTCACTCTCAATCTTAATCTGTTTGTTTTGAGTCATCGGTTGCAAAAGAATAATAATTTTGTCCAGTAGTGTTCTCACCTCAATCTTTTCTTTCAAAATCTCCATATCTCCCGTTTCCAGTTGAGAAAGAAATAAAAGATCACTAATTAAACAATTTAAACGATCAGCCTCCGTATTAATTATCGTCAAGAATTTTGTCGCCAGTTCTTTATCTTCCAATGCACCATCTAAAAGCGTTTCCACAAAACCTTTAATTGAGGTTAAAGGTGTCCTTAATTCATGAGAAACATTGGTAATGAACTCACTCCTCATCTGTTCCAACTGCCTCAGCTTCGTAATGTTTCTTAAAACCATAATCGCACCTTGGGAAGTCTTCTCCTTCCCCTTAATCGGCGTTATATATACCTGGTAATACTCCGGATCCTCTACGGAAAGCCGCACCTCAGCCATTTGTCTTTGCCCATCAGCCAGGCATTTATTCAAAAGATTAGCCATCTGATGATTTTGCAAAATCTCCAAAAAATAATGCTCACGTACTTCTTCCCAACCTACCTTCAACGTTTCCTCTGCTGTTTTATTGATTAACAATAACCGCCCCTTTATATCAAAAGCCAGCACTCCTTCTACCATACTAGCCAAAATTGTCTCCATCTGTCCTTTTTCTTGCAGCATTTTTTGCAAATATTCATTTAAATCATGGGCCATTAGCTGCATAGAATTACTTAATTGCCCTAATTCATCATCGGTAAAAACTGATACAGTAGTAGTAGTAGTAGTAGTAGTAGTAAGATTGCCCTCTGCAAAAGACCTGGCCTGCTCATTCAGCTTAGTAATAATTTTTGAATAATGATTAATGAAAAATAAAAAAATTAATAAACACACGAAAAATACCCCACCTATTTCTAACCATTGGGAAGTGCGTTGTCCTAAAATAGAAATTACTTTTAACAGAACTAACCCCGTTCCTGTAATCAAGGTATACAGTAAAGCTACTTTAAAAGTGAACTTTTTCATAAATCTGCCACTCATTAATCTCCCTCATTCTTTAAACCGATAGCCAATACCCCGCACTGTTTCAATTAATTCAGGCTCGGATAAGTTACCTATTTTTTTCCTTAGATTCCTGATATGCACGTCTACCGTACGTGTATCCCCAATAAATTCATATCCCCAGATGTTTTCCAGGAGATATTCTCGCGTATAAACTTTACCAGGGTTTGTCCCTAATTGTAAAAGCAATTGAAATTCCTTGAGCGTTAAGTCTAACTTCTCTTCTCCCAGCATAACTTGATAACACTCGGGATAAATCTTTAAATCTCCCCTAACAATTTCTTCAACCTCCGCATAATTCGTTTGAAAAGCAGGAAAGTTCTGGCTGCGACGCAAAATCGTTTTTACCCGTGCCACTAATTCACGTGGACTAAAAGGTTTCGTTAGATAATCATCAGCCCCTATCTCCAAGCCAACCACCCGATCAATCTCTCCCGCCCTGGCTGTCAAGATTAGTACAGGGAGAAATTTTGTTTTCTCCATCTGCCGCACCTTTCGGCAAACATCTAAACCATCCATCCCAGGTAACATTAAATCTAACACCACAAGATCAGGAGGACTCTTCTTGATATATTCCAAGGCTTTTAATCCGTCATCCAAACATTCTACCAAAAAACCCGCTTTCTCCAAATTAAAGCTCACCAATTCCCGAATACTAAACTCGTCATCCACTACTAATATTTTAGTCATGCTTTCACCTCTACTTCTATTTTACCTTTTCTCACCTAAAAAGAAAACCTCATTAAAAAATCACCACAAGGCAGTGGTGATTTTTCTATCTTACGGTTGTGGCGGTGGACATTGAGCACAACGGCCCGGTTCCAAATCTGTCTCCTGACAAAATTCATCACATAAAGGTTCACGTTCAAAAGGTACACACTCTCCCGGTAATACCGGAAACGGTAAATCAATACATTCATTAGCACAAGTAGGAATACAAATAATCGAACGGCCTGATTCTAAAGCAAAAAATTCTTTTTCCACTGTAACCTCAATCGCAAAGGGTGGACAAGTACTGGGGAAACCCGCCGGACGAGGTACTACAACAGCGCGTATACAGTCGAGACTAATTCTTCTAATACATATATCTGTAGCTTCAGGATTACACAAAACACAACCTCTATCAAATGCTTCTATCGGTACAGCCAACTCTCTGGTAAAGCACTCACTGGCCATCCCTACTTCCAAACTATTAGTAGCATTGTCAAAAAATTCAAACCAAACCCGCACCTTGTATTTTACCGTAAATACAATACAGTCGCCCACTCTACGCGGACAGGGCACCCCCGGTGAACAGTTCTCTTTACTCACACCACAGATCACAAAATTACTTACGACACAATTAATGGGGCAAGCATCAGACGGTATAGGCCCCCCTGTTTCCGCCCGAAATAAATAGTGAATATCATGGAAACACTTACTACCGGAAGCACAAACCTTTTCCATAATTACAGGTGTACACACAAATTTCTTCTGAAAACACCGCTGTGCTAATTCTTGTATTTCCGGATTTCTCCAAGCCTCTTTCATTTTTGCCACTAAATCCAGATCCTCCACAGTAATCCCTCCTTTAAATTTAAGCACTCTAAAATCCGTCTGCTTTATCATATGAAAACTTACTGTAGAGGGTATCTTGACCCCCTTTTTTTCTTCTTTTATGGCTGCGGAGGTGGACATTGGGCACAACGCCCAGTTTGTAAATCGGTCTCTTGGCAAAATTCGTCACATAAAGGTTCACGTTCAAAAGGTACACACTCTCCCGGTAATACAGGAAAAGGCAACTCAATACATTCATTAGCACAAGTAGGAATACAGATAATGGAACGGCCCGATTCCAAAGCAAAAAATTCTTTTTCCACTGTAACCTCAATCGCAAAGGGTGGAAAGGTCGTAGGAAAGCCTGCCGGACGAGGAACAAGAACTGCCCGAATACAATCGAAATTAATCCTTCTGACACAAATTTCTGTTTCCTCCGGTTTACATAAAATACAGCCGCCCTGAAAATCCTCCACAGGAACAGCCAATTCCCGATCAAAGCATCCGGAGGCCGTGCCCATTTCTAAACTGTCACTTGCTGTATCAAAGAACTCAAAGAAAACACGTACTTTGTATTGAATAGTAAAGATAATGCAATCCCCTACCCGTCTTGGTGCAAATCCACCCGGTGGAACAGGGGCATTAACCCCTACTATCTTCAGGTTACTGGCAATACAATTGATGGGACAAGCATCAGCAGGAACCGGAACCCCAGCATCAGTTTTAAACAGATAATGAATATCGTGGAAACACTTTTGCCCCGAGGCACAAACCTTTTCCATAATAACAGGTGTACAACAAAATTTCTTATGAAAACACCGTTGCGCTAAAGCCTGTATTTCCGGACTATTCCAGGCCCCTTTTACCTGAGTAATAAATTCCTTCTCCAAAATAATTCCCTCCTTGTTTAAAGATCTTTCATGGTTTTTCCGTTAACTTATCATATGAAAGAATTGATACTAGGGTTCCAACCTTAACCTTTAAAATAAGAAAACCCGAGGCTAAAGCCTCGGGTTTTCTTATTTTATCCATTTAATTATTTATTTCTCGCCCTTCGACTCAGGGGCAGAATCACGATCCCGTTTATTCTCCTGTGTAGATAGAGGACTTTCCTTTCTTAGATTAAAAAAGAAAAAGGGAACGACAAAAGGAAACACAATACTGATAATAGTGTATATCGCCACACTATCCGGCCTATATAATGAATAAAGGCGATAAAACCCAGCTGCATAAAGAACAAAAAGACAAAGTAATAATAACGGCCCCAGCATACTAAAATCAAATAAAAGACCGTAAATAAAAGGCGCTACGGGTAAAACAATTTCAGGATAAGGAAGAACATATTTACTAATTTTAATTTCTTTAATTATTTTCCCCCAAACATAAGCATTAACAATAGGAATAAAAGCTACCCAATTATGTTTTACATCTGCATTTTTGCCCATACCATACAGACCCACTGCCTGTAACAGATATAAGGCTATCCCGACTAAAATAAAAACAAGATTAAGATAAATAAGCGTAAATCCCCTCAGGGCAAGTAAACTATCCATCACAACTCACTCCTTTCTTCTTAAACTCAATAACACTGTATAAATTATTTATATAACTCGGCTGGAGTGATTATGATTGTATTTTTTACCATTCTTTAAATTTTAAGTGCTGTAATTTCCCATCGCTTCCTTGATTAAATTATCATGCCATTCAGGCAATCTTAAGTCAGATTTATAATATTTATCAAAGACTCCGTATAAATGCCTATAGCTGATTCCATTGTTTAGTATCTCTTTAAGAGCTTTGGTATCCAATGATATAATCTTCATTCCATCTATGCACTCATCATTTGTGCCATAATATTGCATATGTTTTCTCCCCCTAAAATCCGCAACAACATTTTTGTGTAAGAACGTGCTTATGAATAGGCTATAATCAAATGGATTATTGTATCGTATCCTATAATCTCCTAAATGTCTCGAAACAGGTTCCATTTCCATTCTTCTTTGGTTAATTCCATCTGCCAAAGTAGCTTCAATTAATAAGGTGTGCTTTGGATACTCCTGACATGCTTCATATTCATAGATAATATCGGCATATCCTCCGGCAGCGTGCGTTTTTGGTAAAAGATTTGCTTCTAATGAAAGCTTCATATAATCAAGAATATTTCCTCGTCTTTCGCTGACTTTATACCAGACTATAGCTAAAACATACTCGAATATTGTCGGTATGTCTGCTTCATCTGTTACCAGCTCTTCTGTTCTTGAATCATTTCTTAACTCAAAGCAAGTTAATAGTTCCAATAATACGGGATTGCTGAATTTTTTGTCTATTAATTGATTAAATCTCCTATAACGTTCGTTCTTAATAAAATTTGTTGCTTGCTCAGCTGTTTGTATAATAATACCTAAATCTTTGCTTATTCTTGCATAAATTTTTTCTTCAGCGAATATCAGTCCCTTGGATATTTCCTCCAATGAAACAGTTCTTGTTAAATTTGTACTTTCAATAAATGAATCAGTATAAATATTATCAATACACATCTCAAAGAAATACTTTGGTATCATATCGAATCGAACTGTTTGATCTTCGAATATTAATGTATCAGTAAGATTAAAATACCTTCTGTTTAAATCAAAGTAATCAGAAAGAGTTGCCATAGCTTTAAAAACGTGAAGATATTTAAAAAATACCTGCTTGAGTTTATATTCGGACTTGCAAGTATGAAAAGGAAGGTTCTCGTCAACCATCTTAATGCCATTTTTCTTTATGCTGCTTTCACTGGAGGTTTTAAACAAGAAATTTCTCCATAGTGTGCCCGGTTTTTGATTAATTTTTTTCGCTGCCAAATATAATTCATAAGTTTTATTGTGCTTTTTATTAAGAAATACCTCAACAATTTTATTATATAGATTAAAGTAAGGCTTATCATAATTTCTGCTTTTCCTATTCATTCCAATTAGACATATTAAATCTTCAGTAACCTGATTCTCTAATAGAGTTTTTTGTGCCAATTGATAATTATCCATAAGCATTAAGTCTTCAAAGATAATATCCTCTATTGACAGTGTACCTTTTCTAAGTTCTTTTATTTTGGATATTACCGTATTGGCACTTTCAAGAGAAACAGCCAAAGGTAAAAGGTAAGTAAACTCATCATAGGTTAGATTCTCAAGTTCAACAAGTGCTTTTGCTAATACATAGTATGGTCTAACGGATTTTTCATTTACTTTTATTGTAGTTTTAAGCAACTGTTTAAAATAGACATAGCTATCTTTATTTATGTTAAAATAATTATTTTCTTCAAAATCTCCGGTTTTGGTAATATTGAGCAACTCATATCCGACTTCCGTTATTGTTCTATCTGGATTAATTAGACCCAGTTCTACCAGTCCTGAAGTTTTTTCTCTGGCATCTTTATCTTTACGAGCAGCGTCTCCACTAAGAAATTTAAACGTTTTCATAAAGTCGTAATAATCCTCTTGAGTATTACTATTCCAAACCCATTCTTTATGTTTTCCCAGATACTGTTGGTGAAAATCACTCAAAAGCAATAACTGTTGCTCTATTTTTAAATTCAATTTGGCTGTTCTGAAGCTTGTTGTTCCTATAACCCAACAGAAACTCTGATAAGGTATGTTCTTTATAAGCATTATCACTCGCCTCCCTAATAATTGGTAATAAGAACTTCCTCTGAAACAGCGTTTCGGTTCTTTCTTTGGTAGTTACTATTTGAATAACTTTTGTTTAATAAATGGAGCGTATATCTATTATTTGTAATCCACTCTTTTAGTATGGAATTTTCTTTACCTTTTGCTTCCAAAACATTGGAAAGAGCGAACTTAAGTCCTAATTTATCCGCTTGAACTAAAAATTCCAGTAAATCCAGCTCATCTTTGTCCGTCCAAGAACCACTTTCATTGTATGTGGCAGTAGTTATTAGATATGGCGGATCGCAATATATAAAAGCATCTTTTGGCAATTCGTTTAAATTTATTTTTCTAAAATCTTTATTGCTAAATAAAATGTCTCTCTTCTTTAAAGCTTCACAGAAGAGTATTAATTTGCTTCTCATTTTAAAGTTAAAGTCTCTTTTTCCAACAGGCAAATTAAATTCTCCATGGCGGTTAAATCGTATTTGATTATTGAAAGAGAAAACAATAAGGACATAAAGCATTGCCAAGTCTTTTTTATTTATTTTTACTTTAAGATTATAGTCTGTCCTTAGCTTTAAAAACCTTTCTTTATTGTAACTAGCAAGTCCGATACTACTATTACAATGATAATAATTATATCCATACAAATCAGTTCTTGATAAACCGTAATCCTTAATTATTTGGTCTATTCGATTTAATATTGCATTTGTATCCATATTTTTAAAATACTGCATTAGATCCATAATATCTTTGTTTATATCATTAAAAATAATTCTCGTTGAATTAGAATTGATTCCTACATTACATCCACCGGCAAACAGGTCTAAAAAGCAGCTTGTTTTCGGGAAATATGGCTTTAGTTGTGGAAATAGCTTGTACTTCCCTCCAGTATAATTCAAAGGACATGCCAAATCTCGTTTCTCTTTTAAACCTGAGTACGTTTCGCACAAAAATAATCGTTCTGTATTATCATTGATGTCAGACTTTCCAGTAGAGAAACTTTTATACTCTTTTTCAAATACAGTAACCTTTCCTTTTTTATTGAGTATTCTTAAAATATCCTCATCAGATATTTTAGCATTCGATCTGTCATTTCCCTTATTTGACATATTATTATAGGATAGCAATATATATCTCGCATTTGCCTTTTCAATTAAATCCTCAAAGGCTTCAGTAGCACTTATCAGGCAATAATCACTTTTTAGTGATGTCCTGTCCATTTTTCTTGCAACACCAAAAACCTCTGGTTTTTCCCAACGTGCTACATTCTCAAGCAAATGGTATGCATCGCAATATTGCCTTGAGTTATATGGAGGATCTAAATATAGCAGGTCACACTCTAATTCATCAATAAGCTCATTGGCATCCTTGTTATAACATTGGTTGTTTTCATTCAAATTTTGCTCAGGTAGAAGGACAGGAAATATTAACTCTTTGTCAAATTCAACATTTTTTCTATAAGCATCATAATGTCCCACGGTGTTAGCTATTCTATCCATTCCGTATAGTAGGGAAGTTATCAGAATAGCATATTCTTTGAAATTGATTTTGCTATTTCTGTACTCGATTTCTATTCGCTCTCTAACATATCCTATTTTGCTGCAATCATCAGCCGAGAAAAATGTATCCGCAAAATTTTCTTTCATATAGTTATTCTCGGAAATCTTGATGTCATTATATTTTGCAATATACTCTATAACTTTTTGTTCTGAATATTTCATAGGAGCAAACCAAGCATAATTACTTATATAATTACTGAATAGCAAGTCGTTTGTTATAACCATTTTATCCTTAAAAGCATCCGCAACTGCTCCAGTGCCACTAAAAATATCTATGACAATATTAACTCCTGAGCAATTTTCTGCAACAGTTTCTCTGATAAAAGATGTTAAAGAATACTTGTTACCTAAGTATCTTCTATTATTTATATATGATTGCTTCAAACCATACTTTTTAATTAATTTATTGATATCATCCTCTTTTTGCTTAGAATCCAATGGAACATCCAATACCATTTTTAACTGATTTACCGTTTGATTATTCCACACATATCTCCCTGTATTAGTTTTATCTAAATTTATTCTTTCATCTTTTATTATTTTATATAAATAGGAACGAGATATTTCTAATTCACTAGTAACTTCTGCAACTGTTAATGTTTCCATTCTATGCCTCCTTGCCACATATCAGCCTTATAGTAGACATTGTATCATATTCATCGGTGTTTTACAGCATTTTTATTCTAAAATTCAGATGCTATTCGCATCAAAAAATAACTGGCTCGTTTCTTCTCCGCACCGTTTTAGACAAGGTACTGCCCGAGAATTCGGAACCACGAGGCAGTCCTTGGCTAAAACAAACAAATCATCAGAAAAAAAGAGTTCCCCGAAATAAGATATTACAGGGCACTCTTTTCGATCAACCTTCTTTTTAATCTTCCACTTCATACTGCAGAAGATAAGTATCATTGGCAATTGTATAAATCCGCTCGACATCCTTATTAATCAGCATGCTGAGGTCACCGTTATAACGGAAACTGGCGGCAATGCCACAGCTGGAGCTCAGCTTTCTGGGGACTGGCTTTAGTTCGCCTTTAACCCCTATCCCAGCTAAATAACGATGATATTTAAGTGCCCCTGCTTGCGTAAAAAAGAGTACAAGATATTCCACCGCTATCGCCTTACCTTAAGAAGGAAGCTTTCCTCTTCCTCCTTGCTTTCTACCTGATAACCGGAAATCTTTACAAATCTTTCTATATTAGTCTTCGCTGTAAGGTCATCTACCAAAACCTCTAACCCTTCAGGGGATTCCTCTAAAGCCTTTTTGGTAAGGATAACCGGCTGAGGACAAGATAACCCTCTCACATCAATTTGCTTCAACTTTAACCTCTCCTTCCTTAGCAATTTTTAATCCCTCGGTATTACAATATGCAATTAAAGCTACAATGACCAATCCAATGAGCACCGCAATTTTACCATTCGCAGCAGGCCCAGCTGCACTAGAGGCTAAGGCAAAGTTATGGGCAAAAGCAGCACCTACCAGCATCCCCAGAAAGGCCATGACCGCATCAGTATTCCCTTCACCCGATAGAACTAGTTGTCTTAAAGGACATCCTCCTAAGAGAATGGAGCCCCAACCTACCAGAATCATCCCCAAAAAATTCCATAACCCATCCGCATGGGCAATAGGCTGCTCTAATAATCCCACTTTATATGTATCGAAAAACAGATTACCAAAGGTTACAAAAACAAAAATAGCAAGGAAGCCTGATAAAAGATAGGTATCCTTAAAAAGAATTAAATCACGGATTCCACCAGCCATACACAACCTAGTTCTTTGCGCTAGAAGCCCGACAAGAAGACCTGCACCGAGTGAAATCCAAATGGCGGGATGCAAAGAACCGGGGCCTTTCGTACTAAAATAAAGAAAAGCCGGACGAGCGATCAACAATACAAATAATCCGATCATTAATAAGGGAAACAAATAACCTTCCAGCTTAGGTAATTTATAATTGCGTTTTAAATTAAAGCCCCTGTTTAAAAAGAAGATCCCGATGATAATCCCCGTAACAAAACCTGCCAGACCAAAAAGAGCATTAAGATCCCCGCCGCCTAACCGTAAAATCATCCGTAAAGGGCACCCCAAAAACATCAGGGCACCTATCATCACAAAAAAGCCCAATACAAAACGAGTCAGAGGTGAGGAACCGCCCTTAGCCCCAAATTCTCTTCTCCCCAGAGCCATTAAACTGGCTCCTAAAACAATCCCGATTATTTCCGGCCGTACATACTGCACCACCGCTGCCTGATGCAATCCTAGAGCGCCGGCGATATCCCGGATAAAACAGGCAATACACATACCCATATTTTGAGGGCTACCCGCTTGCACTAACAAAACAGCTAATATTCCAACTAAAGCACCCGTAAAAACAATTCCTTTTTTCCCTTCAAAAAAACCATTTTTCACACTCTCTCCTCCTCGCTAAAATTTTCTAACTATTATATCAATTATTATATCAGATTAGACAAAATCTTTACTTCTATATTTTCAATACTTTTCCCGCTTAAACAATTTCCTTATCAATAGCAAAAGCATACTATATAATGATAATATAT
>DHPU01000024.1:0-13769 GCA_002407935.1 Peptococcaceae bacterium UBA5356 | reverse complement strand
TGATAATATATAATGAACTAGATGAAAATATAAAGGAGAGTGAAAATATAAATGGCTGATTTATACTTTGACAATGCTGCTACTTCTTTCCCCAAACCCCCGGAAGTAGTTGAACAAATAAATCATTTTCTGGTTAACATTGGCACAAATATTAACAGAGGCTTATATGATAGTTCTTTTTCTGCGGCCAATACCGTTATGGAAACAAGGGAACTGCTCTGTGCCCTTTTCCATTATCCTGATCCTGCTAACGTTGTTTTTACAAAAAACATTACCGAAAGTTTAAATATTGTCATCAAGGGACTTCTCCACCCGGGCGACCATGTCCTGATTTCTTCTCTGGAGCATAATGCCGTCATAAGGCCACTTCATTCCCTTATGGCTAATGGCGTTACTGTTTCCCCAGTCCCCTGCTCGAAAGAAGGAACCCTAGACTTAGCTGCCCTTCCTAAACTGTATCAACCCAATACTAAAGCCATCATCATGACCCACGCCTCCAATGTCTGTGGCTCTATCTTGCCCCTTAAAGAAGTGGGGCGTTTCTGCCGTGAGAAAAAAATCTTTTTTATCATCGACAGTGCTCAAACTGCAGGTTTTTTAGATCTGGACTTTACTGAACTAAGAGCTGATGCCCTTACCTTTACCGGTCACAAAGGCCTCTTGGGTCCAATGGGAACTGGAGGGTTGCTTATTAATAAGCAACTAGCTACAGTCCTTGCTCCCTTAATTGAAGGCGGTACCGGCAGCTTTTCCGAACATGAAAGCCAGCCTCAGCAGCTACCCGATAAATTCGAAGCGGGAACAATGAACATCCCTGGTATCTACGGCCTAAATGCGGCAATAAAATATCTCTTCCAAAAAGGACTTAGAAACATCCGAGAAAGAGAACTTTTTCTAACAGATTACTTCCTACAAGGAATAAAAAACATTGAAGGAATAAAAATAATTGGTTCTGCCGATACGTACAACAGAACCCCTATCGTCTCCCTTGACTTTCCCCGCCAGGACAGTGCCGAAATTGCTTACCGGCTAGCTAAGGATTACCATATTTTAACCCGATGCGGCCTACATTGTGCTCCCTCCGCCCACAAAACACTTGGCACCTTTCCGCAGGGCACAGTCCGCTTCAGCTTTAGCCATTTTAATACTAAGGAAGAAATCGAGTTTACCTTAAAGACCTTAAACAAGCTTCTTTCCGCCAAAAACCAGTTGCTTTAATTTCCCCGTTAATTTTCCACCCATTCATCTCTCTCCTGATCATATCAAAAACCTTCCGGCGAAGACTGCCCCGTAGAAATAATTCGTTCAAGCAAAACACCCTGTTCAGGAAAAAGTGCTTCAACATATTCCTCCGGCTTCACTTTCCACTCCTGCTTCTCCATACCAGAACTGCCAACTTTTTTCCCTGATTTCTTCTTTCGTTAATTCCCGCGGCCAAAATTGCATCGCACGACCTTCCCGCATAGCTACAGCCAGATGTGCAAAAACATGCTGGTTTTTCTTTTTTAATTCCCGAATCAATTCCTTTATTTCAGCCCTTTTCGTAGAACCATCAAGTGAACAAGGACTAGGCACAGGCTCTATCCCTAATTTCTTAATAAATCCTCTGATATCTTTCTCCCGCAAATAGACCAATGGCCTAATTACCGTAACACCCGTTCTTTCCAAATAAGTTCTAGGAACAAAAGTATGTACTTGTCCCGAATATAATATACTCATCAAAAAGGTTTCTACGGCATCATCATAATGATGGGCAAAGGCTACCTTATTAAACCCATGCTCCTTAGCAAAATTATGAATAATCGCCCGCCGAAAATAAGCACAACAGGCACAAGGAGTCTGAGTAGGATGATGAAGTATGGCTGCAGCCAACTCCACCCTTTGCACCTGATACGGGATTTTTAAAGTAGCACATAATTCTTCCAGTGAGCTCCAATCCATTTCTTTCTGACTTTTAAAACCTAGATCAATCGTCATTGCTTCTATCTCTACCGGAAAAGGCAGATGCGGAGTCAATACGGCCAAAGCATATAACAGAAAGGTACTATCCTTCCCTCCGGAAAGGCCTACTAATATCCTGTCCCCTTTTGCCAATAAACCAAATTCAACCACAGCCCTTTGTACAGTCCGAATCATCTTTTTGGGTAACGCTATCCGCATAAAACAAGCACCTCTTACTTAAATTTCTTTCTTAATTTCTTCCTTGCTCCCTATATTAAGCGCCAGCCAGATGGATAGTGATTTTTTAAATAATCTCCTCCAAATAAACTAGTGTCCAGCCTTTGGTTCCTTCCATTAACAGAATTTCCCCACGAGGTCTTTCAATAATCTTTAGCCTTTTTAAGATTTCAGCGCTTCGCAACGGCAAATCGGATATCCCTTTGCCGTAAACTTCATCTCGTATTCGGTCATCACATTTCCCATAAAACCGGAATGATGTAAATCATAAGTTATTTTCCGCAACGAAAAACCTATTTCGACGAACTGACTTAAAGAGTATTCGAAAAAATCTACGTTATCTGTCTTAAAATGAATTTGCCCCCCCTTTTTTAAAAGTTTCTTATATATATTCAGAAAATAGGGGCTCGTTAAACGTCTTTTAGCATGACGTTTCTTCGGCCAGGGGTCACTAAAATTTAAATAAAGTCTCTCAATCTCCCCCGGTAAAAAATATTGTTCAAGAAAAGCTCCATCCAGATCTAAAAACCGTAAATTCTTTAACCCGGTCAGGTCTCGTCTTCCCGCTTTCCATAAAATTTCAGTAACCCTGTCTATCCCAATTAAATTAAGCTCCGGTTGTTGTGCGGCCATGGTTGTAATAAAATTCCCCTTGCCCATTCCCAACTCCACATGAAGGGGATTACTGTTACCAAAATACTCTTGCCATTTTCCCTGTAAAAATTGCGGCTCATTTAAAATAAATCCGGGCATTTCCTTGATTTTTTGTGCAGCAGTTGATTTTCGAAAGCGCATGGAATAACTCCTCCTTGTGAACTACTCCCCGCTAAAATCATAAATGTTTTTTTGCCCCCATGCAAGCCTTTACGTCAATATTTTATTCAAGGCCTTGTGGATCCTTTCAAAAACCAGACCCGCCAAAAACCAGGCAGGAATATAATCAAGGCGAATAAAGCCTTGAATATGATAAGGCGTAACATCACTATAATCCCAAGGGCAACGTCCCAAAAAGCTCTTCAACAGCCAACCTGTCAAATATTCCAGCGATAAAATAATGACAACCCAAATTACTCCACGTATAAACCAGGGCAGCTCTTCAATATAATCATGTATCCGTTCCAAAAATACAGCCAAACCGTAAATAGGAAACATCCACAAATAGGTAACGCTAGACAACATTAGATTCCCCTTTAAAAAGGAACCCAACCCTGTCCAAAGAATTTCCATCGTCCAGCCTAAAATTCCATAAATAATAAATCGCTTTTCCATGTAATTAGTTTTACTAATTTTTAAAAAAATATTTACCTAAAAATAATTTCTTTAACTTTACTAATTTTATTTGAAAATAAATTGAAAAATAATTCTTTTCATTGTATACTTAGATTATGGGGAACCTGCTATATGCTTGAGGGTGCCAGTTTAATCTTTTCTCTTTTTCCTGGAGTTAGATTTGGTGAATCCATTCAAGTAAGCAGGAAAATCTAACTCAGGAGGGAATATAATAGACATGGAAGACAAAGTGCTGGTATGTAAGGATTGTGGAAAGGAATTTATCTTTAGTGTACAGGAGCAAGAGTTCTTCGCCGAAAAAGGATTTCAAAATGAACCGGCTCGTTGCATTGACTGCCGTAGAAACCGTAAACAGCAGTCCAACAGAGGGGAACGTCAATATTACACAGTAATCTGCTCCGAATGTGGTGTTGAAACACAGGTTCCTTTTAAACCAACAGGTGTAAGACCGGTTTATTGTCGTGATTGCTTTCAAAAGCAAAGATAATTTTAATCTACATACGAAAAAGTAAAAACACCCTAATTTAATAGGGTGTTTTTACTTTTTCACAGTATGCAGCCACCTGAGCAACAGTTGACGGGCAAGCTGCTGAAAAGCCGGGCTTTTTAGCAGCTCTAATAAATTATCTATTTGCTCTTCATTCATTTGCTGAAGAACAGCCGACTCCCCACCTGAAACCATTATTTCTTGTTCCCTAATTTTAATATTATCAATTACCTTCAAAGCAGAATTAAGTTTATAAGTTCCTTCATCTAATAATGTACGAAAATAACTGCACGTATTCTTAAGATTGTCAACTTCATTGGACATACCCGCCAAATTTTCCAGCACAACTGCTCCCTGCTCCCTTGAAAAACCTTGTTGCCCTTTTATCATCCCTCTACCTCCTTCATCCTCTATTTATAGTTGAAAGAGGCGCCTTTTTAACTGCGCCTCTTTTAATGTTATACTTAATATCCGCAACCACCAAAGAACCCAGGAAAAAGTAAAAGAACTAAAATCACCAAAAAGAAAATCCCAAAACCACCACGTCCAGGACCAAAACCGGGAGAATTCGTTTCAACCATAATAATAAAGCCTCCTTTTATCTTGACCTTTTTTATTTTTCTTACTGCTTCATTTTATGTGTTTCCCACCGAAATTGTGCTTCTAAATTTTCCTCTTAATAACATGGGAAGGGGCGGGAAAAGAAGGGGATAATACAAATAAACAGTAGGATAATAAAGATTATCCAAATCCAATTGCAACCTCCGAAGAAGTTTGAATTAACCTCATTTTCATTAAACATCTAGGCTACCTCCTTCCTGTGATTTTATGATTATGTCTTGCTGTTTTCTTTGGGATCACCCTTATCACTGTCTACTGTTTGCTTTTTGCTTTTTACTGTCGAACTTGATACCCCTATCCCTGGAAAAAATAAAAGTAAAAAGATGATCAAAAAGGCTATCCCAAAAGCTTTTGAATAAGAAAGTTTTATACCGAAAAAAGAAATTTCATTGGATTTTCTTTCAACTTGTTTTTTTTCGTTTTCCGCTCTGTCCTGCTCACTTTGCTGTTTACTTACTCCAAGCTGAATCTCCTTCTCCTTTTCTCCTAAAAATCCAGAATAAAAATAATATTCGCCATGAGAGTCCGCCATCCACCTTTCCTCCTTTGCAACCCTTCATTCATTCTGCTTTATCCTATGTACCACGCTCAGATTTAGTTCCATCACTATCCTTGATAAATACTTTAAGCAAAAACTGTCGCAAAATATTTTGAAAAATAGGTCCCTGTAAAAGCTCCAATAATTCATCAACAGAATCTTTAGTGGTTTTGAAAGAGGCCGTCTGGACTTGTGACTCAGACATGCTTTTTACTTCGTTTTCCCGGATTATCTCCACTATTTGCATCATGCTATCCAACTTATAAATTATTTTGTCAAAAACAGTTTTAGCTACATCCATCCGTTCTTTCAACTTACTAAAATTGGCTTCAGCCACCGTTAAATTTTCAAGCAGTTTTTCACTTGCATTCACGGGTTCATTTTCTGTCTTCATGTTCGCCTGTTGTTTTTCTTCACTTTGAGCTTCTTTCTCAATGGTTTTTTCAAGTATATTTTGCTCTGGCTGCATTTCTTCCGGCAACGGTTCCTCCTGCTGTATTTCTTCCGGCTGCATTGCTTCCGCACCCCCATAATTATAACGGGGAGGAAAAAAGCACATGTTTCTTCCCCACATGTTTCTTCCCTGTTCCGGTTTTTTATAGCCATCATATCTAAATTGCAAACTGGTCAAACTTTTCACCTCTTTTCAAAACTTAACTACTACATTTTATGAAAATTTCTCTATTTCGTGTCTTTATCTAGTTGCAAATTAAGCAAATCAGACATATTCAAGTTATTCATAGTTAAAGCCTTCAGAAATAATTCCTGAGCCGCTTTCTGTTCCTCTTTTGTTAAAGCCTCATCTTTTTGAAAACGGTTGAATATCTTTAAAGTGTTTTCCCTTTCTTCCCCCTGTAAACCTAACTTGTTAATAAACTCTTCCTTTTCAGCCTCATTCATTTTTTTTAGCCCCGCAACAATTTGGGGAAGATAATTGAGGGCCTGAAAAAATTGATTCACACCCATAGCTTCTCGCCACCTTCCTCTTTTTTTCTCCAATCTCCTTTATTACTATGTCAAAGCATGAAAAGAAGTGCATGACTAAAATAACTAACTAAAATAACCGGGATTATGCTCAAAAATAAAAAAGCCCCTACTTCAAAGAGCTTTTCATGGCCTACGGTCTGTTGTTGCCCTTTTTGTAGGAGCTACTCGTCCTCTTTTTTTAACAGAAAGAGGTGTTTAATAACTTTTCCAACTTATTTTGAAAACGTTCAGTATCTTCTTTACACCAAGCTGCGGGGCCTTTCGTTTTTCCTCCTTGCCGCCGGAATTTTGCCTTTAAATAACGTTCCTCCAAAAGAAAATCCATCTTTTTTTCCTCATAAATGATACCACGAGGCGAAATAGCTTGGGCTCCTTTACTCATCACCAATGCAGCTAAACCCCAATCTTGGGTTACAACCAGATCCCCTTTGCCTGTCAACTGCAAAACAGCCAAATCTGCTGCCTGTGGTTCATTGCCGACAATCACATGATGCTGTTCCCCACTAATCTGATGATTAAAAGAAGCCACCGTAACCATTTCCCAGGCATAAGTTTTGGTCAAAGTCGTAATAATTTCCCTGACAGGTTTTGGACAGGCATCCGCATCAACAATAATTCTTTTACTCATTTCTATCTCCAATATTTCATCCTGTTCAAAGGCCAATACGTAAAGAGGGCTTTTCCTTTCACACTATCCAGTTCAGCGAAGCCCCACTCATGGGAATCATAAGAGCGATTCCGATTATCACCCAGTACAAACATCTTCCCTTCGGGAACCGTTATAATAGGAAATTCATATTGGATCGGCTCCGCCAAATATGGTTCTTCCTGTGGTTCATTATTAACATAAAGCTTTCCGTCTTTCATTTCCACTGTATCACCCGGGAGTCCAATTAACCGTTTAATTAAATCATCCTTCAACCCTGACTGTATGGGAGGTACAAAAACAACGACATCTCCCCGCTCTAAGCCTTGAACACGATGGGTAACCTTCTCTACAAAAAGCCGATCCCAGCATTGTATACTTGGTACCATCGAAGGAGTGGGAACAACCCTGCTATCAAGAAGAAATGTTCTGATCAGCACCACTAAAACTAAAGCCGTTAAAATCGTAATTAGCCATTCTTTTATTTCCTGTCTATCAATTGACAAAATAACACCACTTCCCAACTATATAATTTCACACTCTCTTAGTATACCGGAAAATTAAAAATTAGTTAAGCCCTTCAACTATTTCTTTAATCACCGACTCCATTTCTTGCTGAACCTGACCATACCCAGCCCAATCCCCGGCTTGCATTTTTTCTTTACCTTGCTTTTGTAACTCTGCCAAACGCTTCACCAAGGGTCGGAGACGCTCTGTATTTTCCGCTTGTTCTTCTAACCCGATATATTCTCCTCTCCCGGCATTTCCTTCTTTCCCAGTATTACCTCCCTCGGCAGACGTACCCTTTCTCCCGGCACTACCGCCAAAAATGCTCGTTAAAGCTTGCTCCAGCGTATCCTCCATTACAATCGTATCTTTGTAATAGGCAAAAACTTTTTTAAGCTGAGGATACTTTGTTTGCTCGGCTTCAATATACAACGGCTCTACATACAAGAGTGACCCGGCTAAAGGATATACGAGGAGATTTCCCCTAAGAACCTTACTTCCGCCCCGTTCCCATAAAGATAATTGAGCCGAAATCCCTGGATCCTGATCAATCTGGGACTCTACTTGCGCCGTACCCGGTACCTGTACTCCCTTGGGGAATTTATACAGGAGCAGCTTGCCATAGTTCTCTCCATCAGAGCGGGCGGCCAACCAAGAAACCATATTTTTCTTCTTACTCGGGGTAAAGACCCGCATTATTACAAATTCCTCCTGCTCCTCACCGGGTAAACGAATAATACTGTAGAAGGCCTCCTGGGTCTGTAATTTGTCCCAGTAAACTTCTTCGCCCAACTCCCACTTGTCCTCCCGCGTGAAAAAGACCGAAGGATTAATCATATGATAATCTCTCAGCATCAGCGATTGGATATTAAAAATGTCCTCAGGATAGCGAATGTGCGCCCTTAATTCTTCCGGCATTTCCTCCTTATTCTTAAAAAGAGTAGGATAAATGTTACTATATACCTTAATTAAAGGATCTTCTTCATCAAAAAGATAAAAATCCACCTCACCTGAATAGGCGTTCATTACGATCTTGACACTATTACGGATATAGTTGAAACCACCTTTTTTATCCACCGCTTGAGAATAAGGATATTTATCTGTAACCGTATAGGCATCCAATAAATAATAAAGATCACCCTCCTGGCTCAATACCAGATAAGGATCCTGATCATAGCTAAGAAAAGGCGCAATTCTTTTCACCCGCTCTTTAATATTACGTGTCTCCAAATATTGACTTTCAGCAGTGATATAGTCGGAAAGAAAATACCGGAACTGTGTATCCCGCAAAGATAAAAAAACTTTGTTCAAAAAAGTCAACGGAATCCCCTTTTTCCCTTGGTAAAGATATTCCTGATTATCATCCCCCAAAGGATAATCATACTCTTTCAACCCAGTATTCACAATAATATTATCGTGCGTTGCCTCCCCAAAATAAATGCGTGGTTCCTTAACTTCTCCCATAGACGAACGAGGAGGAATATCCTTAATTAAATATTGAGGCAGTCCGGTTTTATCCATCATATTAGCCTGGCTCATCACTAAACCAAACCCATGCGTATATTTGAACATTAAGTTATTAAACGTTCCCATGCTTTCCGCCACAGCTTTTTTATTAAGCTCGCGAGCCGCAAGAAAAACCTGCTTAGGTTTACCATTAATAGTATAGCGATCAATATCTACATCCATAAACTCATAATAAAAACGGTTTTCCTGCTGCTGCGCATAAATATTTTTGGTGGCTCGATGATCCAAAAGACGAATATTATCAATAATATCACGATTTTCATTAATATCCTTCGCCGTAAGCTCTCCCACCGAGTATTCCTCTTCAGTAAGATTAGCTAAACCATAAGCCTGACGAGTATAGTTAATATTATGCTTCAAATAAGGCAGTTCCTTGCCCATTTCATCAGGATCAACGACAAATTTCTGATAAAATCCCGGGAAAAAGCCGGTAAGCACAGCGGCTAAAACAAAGTAAACTAGCACAGAAAGAAAAGCCCTTTTTATATTTTTACGAATAGTAAAAAAGACGAAAATCCCCACCACCAGTGAAAGAATCATCATGATATTAAAGACCGGAAGCCTTGCCCCCAGGTCAGCTGCTCCCGCCCCTATTACTGAGCCTTCCTGAGAATAAAGCAGTTCAAAAGCAGACAACTTATACTGCACTGCCTGCCAAGCCAAGAAAAGTCCTAGCAACAAACCGATATGTGCAAACCCTCTTTTTTCTTCCTTAGTTAGACTCCATTTAGTGATAAACCAGACGGAAAACTCCATTCTCCCCAATAACAAAAACAAATATAAAGGAATCGTCAGCATAATATTTAACAACAATAAAACATTAACAATTTGATAAATAAGCCACAAAACAGGCAATTTAAAAACATAAAAACCAATATCAAGATTAAACTGGGGATCCGTTATCCCAAAGGGTTCCGCATGGACATATTTGAGAATCTGCATCCACAACTGACTTCCATTCCCTGCCGCCAAAACAGCCACAAAAAAAGCGGGAACCAAAGATAGCCAAGGGCGAAAAGCCTTTCCGGAAAGTCTGAAAATAAGATAAATATTTAAATAAGTAATTAAAAAGGCCGCTGTAAAAAGACCGGAACTAACCAGGGCTTTTCCCGTAAAGGTACGCCAAAAAACCGCATCATACCCCAAAACACTAAACCAGGTCCAATCCAGCTTGAAAGAAACAAAAAAGCGAAGAAACATATAAAGAAAAAATAAAAGAAAAATTATCAGCCATTTACGCGTAGCCGGACTAAATAGCCGCGGTTTTTTATATTGATCTTTTCCGGGTGGATAATCATAAATATCAGCCAAACCTTTCACCTCTTCCTATCATAGTGTACTTCTATTTGTACCTCTATCCATCCTAAGTATATCACAAAATTGTAAAAAACCGCCTAAATAAAGGGCGGCGAAATTTATACAATATGCGTCAAATTATGTATTACTCGTTTTCCTGATTTAATTTCTGTATAGCATCGTCAATTTCCTGCTGAGACATTCCAGCCTTAGTTAAATTGTAAATTATGGCACTACTCCAAAACGAAGTTTTTTCCTGTATTTTCTTGTGCTTTTTCATCTCAGGCCCTTTTCTCCGAGCCCGAGCCACGCTATTACTCTCCACTATCGATAAAATATATTTTGCTTTAATTTTTTCCTCTTGCTCCATCTTTGCAAAGTTGGATACCAAATAATCTATCACCTTTTTATAATACTCATTAAATTCCTGATAAGGTATCTCCGTATCCATTCGTAAATATTCTTGCATCTTACCATACAACTCTTCCACTTTCACCACTCCCTGTCTAAACTTGTAACTTGTCATCCTTTTATCTACTTGCCTTCCTATTAAATTATTTTACCACATAATTCATGCTAATTCACAGTTTTTTTATCTCTTTTATCTCTTTTATCTCTTTTACCTCTTCCTTTTTCTGTACTGCACAGGAAACACCTTTTGCCCATCCAAACCCATCTCTTCTAAGGTAATCTTCAGATCTCTGGCTATTTTATAAAGAAGATACTTTTGTTGCTCCGAAACTAAAGTTATGGCTGTCCCCGCTTTTCCAGCCCGTCCTGTCCGACCGACTCGGTGCAAATAATGTTTGGTATCGAGCGGTAAATCAAAATTAAAAATATACTCAATCCCGGCAATGTCCATACCTCTGGCTAAAAGATCCGTCGTAACAAGCAGAGGAACCTTCCCCTCTCGAAAAGCGCTGATCAGATTTTTCCGTTTGAGCTGAGAAAGATCACTATGAAGACCTTCCACCTGATGCCCCTTCTCCTTTAACTGTCCCGCCAAGAAAGTGACTCCTTCATTACGTCCAATAAAAATCATCGCTCTTTGCGGTTGATAGATCCTTAACAATTTATCCAAAGTCAAAAGTTTTCTCGTCTTATCACACATAAAATACAGATGCTTGATTTGCTCCGGAACTGTCCCCGTACTATTTACCAGAATAAAATCAGGGGGTGTGGTCATTAGTTCCGCTGCTTCGCTCAGAACATTGTGCGGTATCGTAGCCGAAAAAAAGAGTACCTGCCGCGACCGCAAGGTCTTTTTAAAAATAGTTAAAACATCCCCCATAAAACCTGCACTTAACATTTTATCAATTTCATCCACGACAATAGTTTTAATCGTTTGTCCATTGATCTTTCTCTTTTTAAAAAATTCCAGCACCCGACCTGGTGTCCCCACGACAATCTTGGGTTTTTCTTTTAAAGACTGCACCTGTCTCTCCGCACTCGCCCCCCCAATCAAAGGTACCACTACCAGCTTTTCCGCCAGTGCCTGAATAACCCGGACTACTTGAAAGGCTAACTCACGCGAAGGAACAAGCACCAGCACCTCTACTTCCTTTGTTTCATAATTAAGCCTTTCTAAAAGAGGTAAAAGATAGGCTAACGTCTTTCCGGTTCCTGTGGGAGACTGCACAAGCAAGTTCTTCTTTGCTAAGACAGCAGGCAGCGCTTCTTGTTGTACCTGGGTCGGTACCCTAATCCCCAACTTTGTTAATTTATTAATTAAGCTTAAGGAGATTCCTAAGGAACTAAACCCCCCCTCTTTTTCTATCATCTTCTCATTATCTAGCTTCTTCTCATTATCTGTTGTCTTTTCTTGTTCCATTTTCTTCTCTTGCTCCATCATCTTATTATTACCTATTGTCTTTCCTTGCTCTGTTTCTTTGCTTTTTTTCATCTTCTTTAACCTTTCTTGATACTTCCCTCTTACCACCCTTCCCACTTGAAAATCAATATCGTTTGGCCGCAACAGGCATTCTTCTATCCATCTGAAACGGCGGGGTATTAACCTTTAGCCCCATTACCGCCTGCCTTCTCTTATACTCATTTCGCTCTACCGCCCTCACAACCCAATTTACTATTTCAGCATCATAACCTCCCTGCACTAGTTCTTCGGGAGAGTACCCCTCATCAAGATAAAAATGAAGCAGCTTGTCCAAAAGCTCATAAGGAGGTAAACTATCCTGATCCTTTTGATCTGGCCTTAACTCAGCCGAAGGCGCCTTTTCAAGCGTCGTCAGAGGAATTATTTTTTGTTGCCTATTTAGATAACGGGACAATTGATAAACCATCGTCTTGGGCAAATCGGCAAGCACAGCAAGCCCTCCGCTCATATCCCCGTACAAAGTACAATAGCCTACCGCCAGCTCACTCTTATTCCCCGTAGTCAAAACAAGATGACCAAATTTATTCGAAAAAGCCATTAACAAATTACCTCGAATGCGCGCCTGCAGATTCTCCTCCGCAAGATCCGCCGGTTTCCCCGCAAAATGCTCCTGCAGCGTATCTAAATAACCCTGATAAATCTGTGAGATAGAGATAACCTTCAACTCAATCCCTAAGTTTTCAGCTAAGCTCCTTGAATCATCTACACTGCCCTTGGACGAAAAAGGAGAGGGCATAGAGATACCCAGCACATTTTCCTTACCCAAGGCCGCTACAGCTAAACAACAAACCAGCGCAGAGTCAATCCCGCCTGAAAGACCGATTAAGGCTTTTTGCAGGCCAGACTTTTGAAAATAATCCTTGATTCCTAACACTAACGCCCCATATACACCTTCCATTTCGTTCTCAAAACAAACCTGTTCGACCAGATCCGGCGCCTGCCCTTGTCCTTTTTTCCCTTGTACCTGCCCTAGCTCCTGCTCCTGATTAACCTTTCTCTTGGTATTAATCGTAACAACCTGTTCCTGAAAAGCTGCTAAAACGGCAAGCGGGTTTCCCTGCCCATCCAGGTAAAAACTTCTACCCTCAAAAACCAACTCATCATTAGCCCCCACTTGGTTAACATATACCAAAGGAACTTGATGCTTCAGCACATGACGATTAAATAAACTATAAATAATTTCCTCCTTGCCCCGGTAAAAAGGCGAAGCTGCCAAATTGAGAAAAAGAGTCGCCCCTTTCTGCTTTAAGTCTGCCAAAAGATCTGCCGGCCGCCCTTCATCCTGCGGCCACAACCGCGCATCATTCCAAGCATCCTCCCCAATAGTAATACCTAGCTTCTCTCCTCGGAAATCGACTATCTGTGTTTCCGCCGCAGCGGCAAAATACCTGGTCTCATCAAATAGGTCATAAGCAGGAAGCAGCGTTTTAACCTGCTCCAATAATATTTCCCCGCCACAAAGTAGTATAGCAGCATTGGTTAATCTTTTTCCCTTAGTCTTCTTATTGGGTCTGGGCGCTCCAAACAATATTCCCACTTGCGGGAAAGCCTGCGAGAAAAGGCGTAAATCTTCGACTGCCTCCTGAACCTTGGCGATAAACCAAGCCCTTTCCAAGAGTCCTTTAGGCGGATACCCCACCAAAAATAGCTCCGGAAAAACAAGTAACTCCGTACCCTTTTTACTTTGTTCCCATAAAAGTTCCTTCATCTTGGTCAAATTTCCTGCAATATCACCTACATATGGATTTAACTGAGCTATAGATATAATCATCTTCTGTTTCTGCTACTCAAAATATGGACA
>DHPU01000086.1:19805-20244 GCA_002407935.1 Peptococcaceae bacterium UBA5356 | reverse complement strand
CATTGATAATCCTTTCCTCCTTTACAATTAACAGCCAATATAAGTTATGTATCCCACCTTATGAACTCATTCTGCTCAACATATTCTACAATATTTAAAGAGCTCTGTCAAATATATACATCTTTCCTTGACAACAGCCCTTCTCTTCCACCTCAAGGGATCTGCTCCCAATTGAATAATAAAAAGCATAAATAAATACCGCAAAATTAAATGGTGGCGGCGCAGGGACTTGAACCCCGGACACTGCGGGTATGAACCGCATGCTCTAGCCAGCTGAGCTACGCCGCCACAAAACCTATATCTTGGAGCTGACGACCGGGATTGAACCGGTGACCTTATCCTTACCAAGGATACGCTCTACCTACTGAGCTACGTCAGCATATTAACTTGGTTGCGGGAGCAGGATTTGAACCTGCGACCTTCGGGTTATGAGCCCGAC
>DHPU01000086.1:449-19727 GCA_002407935.1 Peptococcaceae bacterium UBA5356 | reverse complement strand
CGGGTTATGAGCCCGACGAGCTACCAACTGCTCCATCCCGCGCTATTATAAAGCATACTTAAACTGGCCCTTGTGTGTACCAAGCCAGTATGGCCAGCGAAGTTTATTATATAACAATAATAGCAAAGGAGCAAGCTTTTTCTTTGCATTTTTCCATGATAATCTTACCAATTAATTACTGATTCCGTTTTTCCAAATAATGCTCTAGTTTTCTCTTAACTCTCTGCAGAGCATTATCAATCGACTTAACATGACGTTCCAATTCAACTGCTATTTCTTGATAAGTCTTCCCATCTAAATAAGACATTAAAACCTGCCATTCTAGCGCACTTAAAATTTCTCCCATTTTCTCTTCAATATCGTAAAATTCTTCCCTGCTAATAATCAGTTCTTCCGGATCCGTCATTTTTGTCCCAGTAATAACGTCAAGAAGTGTACGATCAGAATCTTCATCATAGATTGGCTTATTTAAAGATACGTACGAATTCAGCGGTATATGTTTCTGTCGAGTCGCCGTTTTAATGGCCGTAATAATTTGTCTGGTAATGCACAGCTCCGCAAAAGCCCTGAAGGACGCTAATTTATCATACCGGAAATCACGAATCGCTTTGTAGAGACCAATCATCCCTTCCTGAATAATATCTTCCCGATCTGCCCCTATTAGAAAATAAGAACGTGCTTTTGCCCTTACGAAATTTTTATATTTATGAATTAAATATTCTAAAGCTTCATTATCGCCATCTCTAGCTAAATCCACGACATACTCATCCTCTAAAACATCAAAAGAGTCCAACATTTCCCGCTGTACACCCAGGCTCATGGATGTATCGCCTCCATCTCTATGTTTAAATCACTCATCCTATCATAAACCAGCTTATAACTTGTCTACATATTGAAAATATTATAACTGAAAATTCCTATAAACGTCAAGACTTACTTCTTTTCGAACCTACCGCGTTGTCTGGTAATCTCGTAAAGAAGAAGTGCCCCGGCCACAGAAACATTCAACGAATTAACATGCCCTAGCATCGGAATGCTTACCAAAAAATCGCATTTTTCCTTCACCAGCCGGCCTATTCCCTTTCCCTCACTTCCCAAAACAACAGCTAAAGGCCCCTTCAAATCTGCCTCAAAGTAATTCTGCTCCGCTTGAGGATCCGTCCCCACGATCCAACAACCTTTTTCCTTCAACCGTTCCAAAGTAGTAGCAAGATTGGTTACACGTGCAACAGGAACATGCTCAATAGCTCCCGCCGATGACCTGGCTACTCCTACAGTTAAAGGCACCGAACGATGTTTGGGAATAATCAAGCCATGTGCTCCCACTGCATCAGTCGTTCTTAAGATCGCCCCTAAATTTCGCGGGTCTTCCAAATTGTCTAAAACAAGCAATAAAGGATCTTCTCCCTTTTGCAAAGCATTTTCGATAATGTCTTCCCATTCTACATACTCTTTTACTCCTGTTTGAGCAATAATACCTTGATGGGTGTTTTTTTCGGCCAGCGAATCAAGCTTTTTTCTTTCCACAAGTTGATAAGGGATATTCCTCTCTTTGGCTAAGCGAGAAATCTCCTTCATGCTTGCTTGATTAAGACCTTGCGCAAGCATAATCTTATTAATAGGTCTTCCGGCCTTCAAAGCCTCTAATACCGGGTTTTTACCTGTAATTAGGTCGGCCTCATTCTTTCTTTTATCTTCCACTTAATTCACCTTTCTTGATCAAATTAATGATCATTCTTATCATCATGATCATTTAACAAATAATGCATGATTTCTTGTAACCTATCCTCTTGCCCGATCAAAAACAAATACCCGATTAACGCTTCAAAACCGGTACTTAATCGGTAATCGATCACGTCCGCATTTTTAGGCACATGTGTCCCTTTGACATTACGTCCTCTTCTGACAATCGCCTTTTCCTCTTCCGTAAGAATACTCTCCAGTCGATGTAAAAAACCGGCCTGCGCCCCTGCATTAACCAAAGAAATAGACTCTTTATGCAACTGCTTTACTTTTAGATTTCCTCGAGAAACCAAAGACAGCCTTACGTATAATTCATAGACCGCGTCCCCAATATAAGCCAAAACCAAAGGGGACAACTCCCGCGGTTCTTTTTTCAGATGACTCCACAAAACAAAACGCTCCTTCAATTCTTTAATTTACCCTTACACAAATCTCCACCGCACACCCTGCGGAGTATCCTCCAAAACTATTCCCAGCCCTTTTAAATCATCCCTAATCAGATCAGATGTCTGGTAATCCTTCCGATTCCTAGCTTCCTGCCGCACCCTAATCAACAGCTCAATTAACGAATTGGCTAAACCAGAGTCTTCTTTTTGATTTTGGTTTTGATTTTTCTCCGCTAACTCCAACCCCAGAATCCCTGCTAATTCTAAATACATTTCTTCCGTCTTCTGCAAAAGAAGCATTTCCTGAGAACCAACAGCCGCCCTTCCTCCCAAGGACGTATTAAAACCGTTAACGGCTCTGGCTAAATCAAAGAGAGCCGCCAATGCTAAAGCCGTATTAAAATCATCATTCATCGCTTCCCTAAACTGTTGTTTAATCTTGCTTAACTCTTCCCCAAATCCTTGTAAATCCTCTGAAAATAGGCTATCCTCACCCCTTTGTTTTCCCTTGGTTTCCTCCAACAAGCGAAAAGCCGTGAGCAACCTCTCTAATCCTTTTTCAGCAACCTGCAACTTCTGATCATCAAAATCCAACGGACTGCGATAATGCGTAGACAACAAATAAAAGCGAATCACCTGTGGGGAATATTGCTGCAGAATATCCCGCAGGAGAAAAAAGTTTCCCAATGATTTAGACATCTTTTCCTCATTAATGGTGATAAAACCGTTATGCAGCCAATATTTGGCCATCGGGGCAGCATGCAGCGCTTCCGATTGGGCAATCTCATTTTCGTGATGCGGGAAAATTAAATCTAAACCCCCGGCATGAATATCAAAACTCGATCCCAAATACTTAGTAGACATCGTGGAACATTCAATATGCCAACCCGGACGTCCTTGTCCCCAAGGGCTGTTCCACGATGGCTCCCCTTCTTTGGCCGCTTTCCAAAGGGCAAAATCACCGGGCTGCCTTTTGCGGCTGTCTACCTCCACGCGCGCACCGGCCTGTAAATCATCTAAAGTTCGTTTAGAAAGCTTCCCGTATTCTTTAAACTTGTTCACCTCAAAATAAACATCACCGTCAACTACATAAGCATAACCCTTTTTCACCAGCCCGTCCACAAAATTAATAATGTCTCCCATATGCTCGCTCACTTTAGGGTGTACTGTCGCCCTTTTTACATTTAAAGCATCGGCATCGGCAAAATATTCCCGAATATATTTTGCCGCGAGCTCCAGGGAAGGCATTTTTTCTTCCCGGGCTCTTTTAATGATTTTATCATCCACATCCGTAAAGTTTTGAATATAAATAACCTCATAACCCAGATACTCCAAATACCGGCGAACCGTATCAAAAACCACTAACGGCCGGGCATTTCCCAAATGGATAAAATTATAGGTGGTCGGGCCACAGGTATACATTTTAACGCGTGCTGCCTCCAAGGGCAGAAACTGCTCCTTTTGCCCCGAAAGCGTATTAAAAACTCTTAACCCTTCCTTAATCATCTTTTTATAACTCCTTTTTCGCCAACTTTTGCTCTAACTCTTCCATCCGTCTTTGTAAATTAAGGATAATCTCGGCAACCGGATCCGGAAGTTTATTATGTTCAAGGTCAACTACCCCCGTTCCTTCTCTCTTCACAACCCGCCCTGGTACGCCAACTACCGTGGAATCAGAAGGCACCTCTTTCAAAACTACAGAACCAGCTCCTATCTTGACATTATCCCCGACTTTAAAGGAGCCTAATACCTTCGCTCCTGTACTGATCACCACATTATTGCCCACCGTCGGATGTCTTTTTCCTTTTTCTTTACCCGTCCCCCCTAAGGTTACACCCTGATAAAGGGTAACATTATCCCCTATTTCCGCTGTTTCTCCGATGACTACCCCGGCACCGTGATCAATAAAAAATCCTTCCCCAATTTTCGCCCCGGGATGAATCTCTATCTGCGTAAAAAAGCGGTTAAGCTGAGAGATGAAACGTGCCAAAAGGAAAAAGTGCTTGATATAGAACCAATGAGCAATTCTATGCATGATGATGGCATGAAAACCGGGATAACAAAGAATAACCTCCAAAGCACTTTTTACAGCCGGATCCCGCTCATAAATCACCTGAATATTCTTCTTTAACCACTTAAACATCTTCCTCTCCCCCCTCGTTTATACATACCGGAGACATTCCCGTTCCCAAGAAACCGCCTAGACTTCAATAGGTGTATCTCCAATAAAAAAATCTTCACCTCAAGACAGAGGCGAAGATTGATTTCGCGGTTCCACTCTGTTTGGCAATAAACTAAGCAATAACTCAAATAACTCAGATTTACCCCAACTCATTCTGCCTTAACGCGGCTTTACGGTATAATCCTAACCATTATCGGCATGGCGTGAACCTCGTTACACAACGCCGTCCCAAACAATGGATCGGATCTACAGCTCCGGGGTGCATTTCATCTCTTTTCTCCCGAACAGGCTCTCAGCCGGTGACCCGTCCTCTCTGGGGGATTCTGTAAAGATTACTTCTCCCTTTCTTCGCTCTTTTCCCTAATAATCTTCTTTTTTGTAAAACTAATTAAAAATAGTATATGCACTACCTTAACCTTTTGTCAATATCTTGTTAAATTACCGCCGTGTTCTACGGTCATGGTTGACGGAACATCTTCTGTCTCCCCACTGTTTTTGTCGAAGGTGACAGTGTAGCTGTTGAGGGCAAAGTTCGCTTTTACCGAAATGTTTTCCATAACATTGGTATCTGTTCGGGAATTCTCTGTTGACTCATCAGACCACTTTACAAAATGATAGCCTGTTGCCGAGACAGCTTCCACTACCATCCCAGTTGCCCCGTGATTTACAGTTTGTGATGTCTCCCCGGTAATACTTCCGTTGCAACATCCGCTGTCCCCCCATTTACGACAGCTATAGTGACGGTATAAGTGGAGGTTACAGTTATAGCTTGCCCTACGCTCATACCGCAAAACCCCTGGAGATGAAGGTCTCCTTTTATCCGGCTCTTCTTATCTTATCACGGGCATACACATAGAAAGTACATATTTTCCAAAATACCTATACCGGTATATTTTAATCTAACATAACTCTTTTATTCATTCCATCCCAATTAACGTTCATTTTCAAACTGCTGGCGATCCAGCGTAAAGGAACCATCGTTCTGTTATACCTGATAAAAGGAATATTATCCATTAGTATTTTCTTATTGTTAACAAGAATTTTAGGATCGCCAATATTCATTTTTATGATTGTATCCCCTTTAGTAACTATAATCGTACCATCATCCCATCTGACCTCAGCACCTGTTAATTCTGCAATAACACGTAACGGTACATATACTCTACCACCTATTAACATTGGAGGAGTATCTGTCGGAGTTATTACCCCACTTTTTTCAATGGTTATTCGTTCCTTGTCCTCAAGAAAAGTCAAAGCTTCTTTTTTATTAATATATATTTCTTTATACTCTGGATCAATCTCCAGGGCTTTATCAAATTCCTTAATTGCTTCTTCGTATTTACCCAGGCTTATCAAGGCAACCCCCTTTTGCTTATGAAGAAAAGCTGCGCTATATGGACTAAGATCATTTTCAAGCTCAATTAGTTTATCGTATTCCTTAATAGCCTCTTCATGTCGGCCTGATTTATCTAGTAAAATTGCTATGTTTTCTTTTAAGCTAGTATTCTCGGGTTCAAGCTCAAACGCTTTTTCATAGGCTGTTAGTGCCTCGTTATATTTATACAACATATTTTCCAGTATAAATCCTTTATTTTCATAGGCAACTGCTTTGGTAGAATCCCTCGACGCCAATGCAATAGCTTTATCAAATGCCTTAATTGCCTCTTCATACTTACTTAATTGCCGTAATCTTTCTCCTTCCTCAATATAATTATAGGATGACATTTCATCCGCGTACACAACGTAACTAAACTTAATTGATATTAGGCTCACTAATAAAAGAATTTGCAATACTTTCCGCACCATAAAACTCCCCTTTCAAAACTCCTTTGTGTTATTATTTCCATTTTATTTCTTATTATATAATATTTGCACATTTTGGCAAGTATCCATCTTTGGGGATTAACTATTTCTTACTAAATTATTAATTCCTTTAATATTTCCCTGTCGATAGATGGGTAAAACTTCACAATGTCCATTTGGACACAATATTTAGTATGCTTACGATCCTCCCGCAGCCACTTCTTTACCGCTTTTAGAGCATAATGAATACCCCTGCCGGGAATACTCGCACAACAATAGCAGTACATTCCCCGCTTAATAATTTCTTGTATTTGCTGCATTAAACACCAAGGTATAAACATCTTATTCACCAACATTTTTTGAATTTTTCGACATGATTAAAGCTATTAATATCTTTCTAGATTAAACCTGCTTTTCCTGCTCTTTTTTGAGTTATTTTTCCCTGTCCGTATCCATCTTTTTTAATTAAGAAGCTCCTCTTTTTAGTCTTTATGCGGGTTTAGAGATACATCGTTATGTTTTTTCGGGAATGTAGGTGAATCAGAATACCCCCTCCTCAAAATTCGAAATTAATCTTTCAATTTCAAGTTAATGTCAATATTAATGTTCGAAATTAAGAGACTGGATACGCACCGGTTTTAGCCAAGGTGCTGCCGGAGGGTGACTATCATCGGACAGCCAAACGTCCTTAGCGAAGGCGAGGCTAGGGATACGCGAGACGCCGACACGGATGTCGGCGTCAGGGCGAACTGAGCAAGGAGGCGAATTGAGCCCGGTCGGTATCACGCCGAGCCGAGCTTAGGACTGTTCGGTTCGAGGATTCGGAACCCCGAGGCAGACCTTGCGCTAAAACAATAATGCACGAAATACACAAAATACACGAAGAAGTGAAACGGCGAAGACATACATCTTTGCCTCATTCTACCTGTGAATTCAAACCAAGTCCACTAAAAATTTTTTCCAGACGACGCACCACCAGTTCCTTCCCTAAAATAGCAATAATCAAATATAAATCCGGTCCATGCATCTGTCCGATCAGCGCAACACGAATCGGCATATAGACCAACTTTCCTCCCAATTTTAATTCCTTGGTCAGTGACTTCAAAAGTGCCTTGACTGCCTCGGGCGTAATCTCATCTAACGCCAGCAGCTTTTCCCTAAAGGTGTTAATTACTAAGGGGAACGTCTCCTCCCGCAAAACAGCGGCCGCTTCTTCGCTTTCCAACGTAACCTCTTCTCCCAACAAAATCTTGACCTGTTCCTCTACTTCCCTCAAAATCGTAAGCCTTTCCTGTAAAGCGGTCATTACCAGTTCAGCCCACTTCATTTCTTCCGGAGAAGGATTTTCTGATACGTACCCCGCCTTGCACAAAAAAGGTAAAGCTAACTCTACCAACTGCTCCAGTGAACTTTCCCTAATATACATTCCATTAATCCACCGGAGCTTATCCATATCAAAAATAGCCGGGTTTTTCGCAACCCTCTCTAAAGAAAACTCCTCAATTAATTGTTCCTTACTAAAAATCTCCTCTTCCCCTGCGGGAGCCCAGCCTAACAACGCCAAGAAATTAACGACCGCTTCGGGCAAATAGCCCTCTTCCTTATACTGAACGACCGAGGTAGCCCCATGCCGCTTACTCATTTTAGTATGATCCTTACCAAGAATCAGAGAAATATGGGCAAAATGCGGCATGGTAAAACCCAACGCCTGATAAAGCAAGACCTGGCGAGGAGTGTTGGAAAGATGTTCTTCCGCCCTGATGACATGACTGATTTTCATTAAAGAATCATCAATTACTACAGCGTAATTGTAAGTAGGTATCCCATCCGACTTTACAATTACAAAATCGCCAATTTCTTCACTATTAAAAACAACCCGTCCCCTGACTAAATCGTCAATCACTATCTCCTGCTGCTCAGGGACACGAAACCGCACCACCGGTTTACGCCCCTCCGCCTCAAGTCTTTTCCTCTCCTCAGGAGAAAGAGCAGAACATTTGCCGCTATATTTTACAGCCGCTCCCGTGGACAAAGCTTCCTGCCGTTCCTGTTCCAGTTCTTCCTCCGTACAATAGCAATAATAAGCATTCCCTTTTGCTAAAAGCCGCTCTGTATATTTCCGATAAAAATCCAATCTCTCCATTTGCCTGTAAGGCCCATATTCGCCTCCCACATCCGGCCCTTCATCCCAGGTAATTCCCAGCCATTTCAATGAAGCACAGATATTCAACTCCGATTCTCGGCTAGATCTTGCCAGATCAGTATCCTCGATACGAAGGATCAATTTTCCTCCTAACTTTTGGGCCAGCAAAAAATTAAAAAGTGCCGAACGGGCACCACCGATATGCAAAGGTCCCGTAGGACTAGGGGCAAATCTTAAACGTATTCCTTCCATCAAATTCAAATCCTCCTCATCTAAAAAACTAAGTTTGTCTGCAACTTTATTTCCTTAATTCTTCTTGCTCTATCTTCTTCTTGCTCTATCTTCTTAATGGTACAAACAGCATAAGCAGCCATACCTTCTTTTCTACCTGTAAACCCAAGCCCTTCCGTCGTTGTCGCTTTAATGCTTACTTGGTCTAACCTTACTCCTAAAACCGCCGCCAGCTTCTTTCTCATCTCTTCCCGATAAGGAGCTACTTTAGGCACCTGAGCCACAATCGTGCAATCCAAATTATTGCAAGTATAACACCTGCTTTGGAGTAATTCAACCACCTGTTGTAACAAAACCAGACTGGAAACATCTTTATAACGAACGTCATTATCCGGAAATAAAAATCCAATATCCCCCAAAGCCGCCGCTCCCAAAAAAGCATCCATCACCGCATGTAGGAGCACATCGGCATCCGAATGTCCCTGCAAGCCCTTCTCAAAAGGAATCTCTATGCCTCCTAAAATCAACTTTCGCCCAACAGCAAAAGCATGTACATCATAGCCAAAACCGACCCGCATTCTTTCACCTTATTTCTATACCTAATTTTTAGCGCTTAGTGCTTACTCCTTAATATCTCTTGCAAAAAAACGAAATCTTCCGGAGTCGTAATCTTAATATTATTATAATCGCCCTGCACCATATGTACCTTAACCCCTAGCCTTTCCACCAACGAAGCATCATCAGTACCCTGCCACCCATGTTCTGCCGCTTCCCGGTAGGCCCTCATCAGAAGCTCCCTTGGAAATACCTGCGGAGTCTGCACATGCCACAAAAACTCACGCGGCGGAGTCATCTGCACTGTAAAATCAGGATTAACCATCTTAATCGTATCTTTAGCCGGTACCCCTATAATAGCGGCACCCTTTGCCAAAGCGGTCTTAAGTACAGCACTAATCGCCGCCGTAGAAATAAGCGGTCTGGCCCCATCATGGACAACCACCCAATCTGTCTCCTCAGACAAAGCTAAAAGTCCCTGGTAAACAGAGTCCTGCCGTTCTCTCCCCCCAGGAACAATTTGCGTTACTTTCGTAAAAGCCTCCTTCTTAATAACCTCCTGCCAACAATAATCAATATCTTCCTCCCGCGTTACCAGTACCAGATTATCAATTAAAGGATGCTTTTCAAATTGAGCAAGCGTATACGCCAAAAGAGGGCGGCCATCAACCTCCATAAACTGTTTGCTGACGTGCCCTCCCATTCTTTTTCCCTGCCCGGCGCAAGGTATTAAAGCGACAACTTTACCCAATCGCATCCACCTCGCACAAAGTTCGCTTATCGTTATATTTCGGCTTGGCAAAAATCATCCGTCCCGCCGCAGTCTGAAGGACACTGGTAACCAAAACATAAATCGTTTGATTAATATATTTTCTCCCCGCCTCAACCACAATCATCGTTCCATCATCAAGATAGCCAATACCCTGCTTGGATTCTTTGCCATCCTTGATTATCTGCACAATCATTTCTTCGCCGGGAAGAAAGACCGGTTTTAAAGCATTTGCCAACTCGTTAATATTCAAAACCTGAATACCCTGAAGCTCAGCCACCTTATTTAAATTATAATCATTGGTAAAAATATCCGCTCCGATTGTTTGCGCCAATTTTACTAATTTACTGTCAACCTCCTGGATCTCCGGGAAATCCTGCTCGTAAATCTGCACCCGTATATCTAATTCTTTTTGCATTTTGTTAAGAATATCCAATCCGCGTCTCCCCCGATTCCGTTTTAACGAATCTGAAGAATCGGCGATATGACGTAACTCTTCCAAAATAAACCCCGGAACTATCAAAACCCCTTCCACAAAACCATTTTTACAAATATCCGCAATCCTGCCATCAATAATCACGCTGGTATCAAGCACCTTGCTGAGTCGTCCAGACCTAAGTTTAACCGGCGCATGTTTTTCCTTGTCCTTCCCACTAAACTTAGGGAAAACATTAAATATACTTAACAATTCGTCCTTCTTTTTATAGCCAAGACTAAGTCCCAGATACCCTAATAAAATGCTGCAAAAAATCGTCACATAATTACCTACTAAAGGGATTCTGGCAAGGGAAGAACCTAATAAACTAGCAATTATAAGTCCGATAATAAGTCCAATAGCCGCTCCTATTAAATCACCCAAAGGCATCTTCTGCAGCTTTCTTTCCATCCACTCTGTCATATCAATAACCTTGGCAATAATCCACGGAGCGAAGCTATAACCTAATAACCCCAGTACTATGCCCGGAAGTATAATTACGGTCATCCGCAAAACAATATTAGAAATATCCAGCCAACCATCATTCGTCAAAGCATAGCCCAAGGAAATGCCTCCCGCCAGAAAAGTTAAAGCCAAAATTACCCGAGCTGCTTTCTTAAACACCTTTTCACCTCCCGCACAACCTATTCCAAGCTAACCATTTATCATTATTGCCACTGAGCTATTTTACTATAATCTGAGTGTTTTATCAATGCTCACCGGAAGAATATTACAGAGTTTTTTAAGAAAAACGCCAGAAAACTGGCGCTTTTAAGCTAAATACTTTTGAATAAGGTTTTCTATATCTAGATTCTCCTCTTCTCCATTCTCAGCCAATACCAGTTCGCTTAATAAAATTTGCCGTGCATTATCCAGCATCTTCTTTTCACCGGTAGAAAGGCCCTTTTCCTTGTCCCTGGCAGACAGATTCCTCACTACTTCAGCCAATTCATAAATATTACCGCTCTTAATTTTTTCCATATTATTTCTATATCTTCTGTTCCAATTACTGGACATAGGAGAATCTTCTTGCTGAAGAATAGTGAAAACCCTTCCTATTTCTTCTTCTTCAATGACCTTTCTTATGCCAATCGTTTCCACATTGGAAATAGGGACCATAACCTTCATTTCACCAATTGGCATTCTTAAAACATAATAACAACGTTTCTCCCCTAGAATTTCTTTTTCCTCAATAGCTTCAATAATCCCAGCCCCATGCATAGGATATACTATTTTATCACCTATATTAAACATATCTTTTACCTCCCGAGAGAACTCATATAAACATTTTAACAAAGATATGCTCGCGTGTCAAAAATTATATATTATATATCATTGTCCCCTATGCCGTCAATAGCTTTTTATCCAATATCTCCAGCATCTCCCAATGCATTAACCAAAGTGAAAAACTAAGCCTATGCTTAGATTGACAGAACAAAACCTTTTTCAGTATAATAATAATAGCAGAGAGGATTTTAAATAAAGGGAGTGTTCAAGTTGTCGCAACTTGATTCTCAGAATTTCGAAAAAACCGTAATCTCTTTTCTCCTTCGTCATCAAAGTATTTTAGACCTAATGTCTAAGTACCAAGAAACTTGTGGACGAGCCAATCGCGCCATCACAAAATCCGTAACTACTTGCGGGTGTATCAAAATCAAGGCTCAAAAACAGCCTTTACCACCTAACGCCAATATTGATGACCTTAAAAAACTGTTTTCTACACATCTAGAGGGTACACTATGTGAAAATTGCCGGGAAATAATTACCGGTGAACTCGGAAAAAACATTTTTTATCTAACAGCGCTCTGCCATACACTGGGTATTAGTTTGCAAGAAATTCTCGAAGAAGAAAACAGCAAAGTAAAAACCTTAGGCAAATTTAATATGACTTAAACCTTCTCTAAATGACCAAAAACGTCGGAATAATTCCGACGTTTTTTTATATTAAAGCAATATCCAAAGCCTCTTGCAATGTCTTTACTTCCATAATATCCAGCCCTTCCTCTTGAACCAAACGACGACCTCGTTCACCACCATAAGGAATAATGCAATGAGAAAAGCCCAGCTTTTTCGCTTCATGCAGACGTTTTTGAATATAAGGAATACCCCTTATTTCCCCAGTCAACCCTACCTCACCCATCACCAACAAACCGGGCGGACAAGCTCTGTTTTTCAAACTGGATGCCAAGGCTACAGCAATAGCCAAATCAAGGGCAGGCTCCTGAATTTTTATTCCTCCCACGATATTGACATAAGCATCTTGCTGGCTAAAATTTAATCCCACCCTTTTTTCCAGCACGGCCATAATTAAATTAACCCGATTATAATCAGTCCCGGTAGCAATCCGCCGCGGCTGTCCGAAAACACTATGACTAACTAACGCCTGAATTTCCACCAACAAGGGACGGGTTCCTTCAATACTAGCCGTCACCACTGAACCCGGTGAAAATACCGGTCTTTCTGCTAAAAAAGCCTGCGAAGGATTCTTTACTTCTACCAAGCCCTCATTCTGCATCTCAAATACACCCAACTCAAAGGTAGAGCCGAAACGATTTTTAATCGCCCGTAAAATTCTGTACTGATGATGTCTTTCCCCTTCAAAATACAAAACCGTATCCACCATATGTTCCAACACTCTCGGTCCAGCAATACTCCCTTCTTTCGTCACGTGTCCCACAATAATCACCGGAATATTTAACCCTTTCGCCAATGCCGTCAATCTCGCCGTGGCCTCCTTAATTTGACCGATGCTTCCCGGCATTGATGCTAAATCACTGCAAAAAACCGTTTGAATGGAATCAACAACAACTAGCTCAGGCTCTATCTTCTTGATTGCCTGTTCGATGCGTTCCAGATCCGTCTCCGGCCAAATCAACAAATTTTCTGTTTGCAGCTCCAAACGAGACGCCCTCATCTTAATCTGCTGCGCAGATTCCTCCCCGGAAATGTATAAGACTTTTTTAATTCTTTCTGCCGCAAAAGAAGCGGCCTGTAAAAGAAGCGTAGACTTCCCAATCCCGGGATCTCCTGCCAAAAGTACAACTGTCCCTAAAACAAGCCCTCCACCCAATACTCGGTTTAATTCACTCATCCCTAAATCAAGCCGCTCTACCGCCAAGTTTTCTATTTCAGCTAAAGATTGCGGCACTAAACAATTGCGATCCGAGATCCGTTTCCCCGTATGCTTACCTGCCGACTGGTCAACAATAACCTCTTCAATGAAGGAATTCCATTCCCCACACTCCGGACATCTTCCCAGCCAACCCAAAGTTTCATAACCACACTGCTGGCAAATGAATTTGCTTTTCTGTTTAGCCATCTTCTTATCCCCCTGCCAACCCCAAATTATTACCTACAATACCTCTTCTTCATTCTACCACAAAACACCTACTTATAGAACTAACGTTTGGCGGGCGACCGTCTCTTTATCTTTTTCCGTTAGATTTTACCTAGATTTTACCACGATTTTACCTTCCTGGGCATCAACAATGACCTTATCTCCTTTTTGGAACGTCTGCTTCAATAATTCCTCCGATAAACGATCTTCCAGAAGCTGCTGTAAAGCTCTCCGCAAAGGCCTGGCCCCAAAAGCAGGATTATAACCTTCTTTAATGATTACATCTTTAACTCCTTCGGTAACTTCAACCTCCACTTCCTGTTGGGCTAACCGCTTAATCAGATTATTGAGCATCAAGGAAACAATTTCCTTTAATTGCGTATCATTCAAAGAATGGAAAACGATAATCTCATCAAGCCGATTTAAAAACTCCGGCTTAAAAGCCTTCTTGACCTCTTCCATGATTTTATTTTTCATCCGCTCATACTCATCTTTATCACTGTTATTCGTCACAAAACCAACGGTGGCCTCTTTTCTGATCATGCCAGCTCCCAAATTAGAAGTCATGATAATCACCGTATTCCGAAAATTAACTGTACGTCCTTTCGAATCAGTAAGACGTCCGTCCTCCATTACCTGTAGCAAAGTATTAAAAACATCTGTATGAGCCTTTTCAATTTCATCCAGCAAAATTACCGAATAAGGCTTGCGCCGAACAGCCTCTGTCAACTGCCCTCCCTCATCATGTCCCACATACCCGGGAGGAGCCCCAATCAAACGGGCCACCGTATGCTTCTCCATATATTCCGACATATCGAGCCTAATAATCGCATCTTCATCACCAAAAAGCACTTCCGCCAGAGCTTTGCCCAACTCAGTTTTTCCCACACCTGTAGGTCCTGCAAAAATAAAGGAACCAATTGGTCTTTTGGGATCCTTCAGACCCGCGCTAGCCCTCCTAATCGCTCTGGAAATAGCCTTAATGGCCTCATCCTGACCCACAACCCGCCTGTGTAGAATTTCCTCCATATTTAACAGGCGTTCTGATTCCTCTTTCGCTAATTGCTTCACCGGTATTCCTGTCCAACTAGAAACCACCTGCGCCACTTCCTCTTCAGTGACATTTTGCGTCTTTTTAATCTTTTCTTGTTCCCATTTAGCCTTGTAGCCTTCCAACTCTTTCTGGGCCTTTTGCTCCTCATCTCGGAGCACAGCAGCCTTTTCATACTCCTGACCAATAATTGCCGCTTCTTTTTCCTTATTAAGATTTTCAGTTTTTTTCTCCATCTCCTGAAGTTCGGGAGGAGAAACAAAGCCTTGCAATCTAACCTTAGAAGCCGCTTCGTCGATCAAATCAATCGCCTTATCCGGCAAAAACCGATCTGTTATATAGCGATCAGAGAAATCTACCGCCGCCTTTAAAGCTTTATCCATTATTTTTACTCTATGATGTGCTTCGTAAAGATCCCTTACCCCTTTCAAAACCTCCAGGGTTTCCTCTTTAGTGGGCTCTTCCACCATAATCGGTTGAAAACGGCGTTCCAAAGCAGCATCCTTTTCGACATGCTTTCTGTATTCATCAATAGTCGTAGCTCCAATTGCCTGTAATTCTCCCCTGGCCAAAGCCGGCTTAAGGATATTAGCTGCATCAATCGCCCCCTCCGCAGCTCCTGCCCCAATCAATGTATGCATCTCATCAATAAAAAGAATGATCTTCCCACTATTACGAACTTCTTCCATCACTTTTTTTAGACGTTCTTCAAAATCCCCACGATACTTGGAGCCAGCCACTAAAGAAGCCATATCCAAAGCTACCACACGTTTACCTTTAATCGTTTCCGGAACATTCCCCTTTACAATGTGTTGAGCAAGTCCCTCCACAATCGCCGTTTTCCCGACACCGGGATCACCAATTAAAACCGGATTGTTTTTTGTTCTTCTGCTTAATACCTGAATAACCCGTTCAATTTCCTTATTACGACCAATCACCGGATCAATTTTTCCTTCCTGAACCAGCGCCGAAAGATCCCGGCCATATTCATTTAAAGCAGGAGTATCTACATCTTTTCCTCGCCCATCTTTCCCAGACATACTTTTATTTACCGGAATGGCGCCACCTCCTAAAAGGGCAAAAACCTGCTTGCGAATCGCATCTGCCGTTACCCCTAAGTCTACTAAAACCTGGGCGGCAACCCCTTCTCCTTCCCGCACCAAACCCAAGAGAATATGTTCTGTCCCTACATAATTTACTCCCCACCTAACGGCCTCATCATTAGCTAGTTCAATTACTTTTTTTACCCTAGGCGTAATACTCCCTTCCAAAGGGACATCATGGCCAGGCGAAACAAGATCTGTTACTGTTTTACGTACCGTATTCAAATCCAGCCCTAAATTTATTAATGCCTTTGCCCCTATTCCTTCATTTTCTCTAATCAAGCCCAATAAAAAATGTTCAGTGCCAACCGCCGGATGGCCTAACACTTTGGCTTCTTCTCTAGCTAAGTAAATAACATGCTGTGCACGTTGTGTAAATCTCGAAAACATCATTTCATCCCCCCTGTACGAAATTTTTGGGCAAACAGATTAGCCCTTGTAATATCCCTTTCAGACGAATCCATTACTTTTCCCATATACCTCTGAATAAATCCCGGTTGTGCTAACACCAGTAATTCATTTAAATTAAATCCCTGTAATTGATCCTCAAAAAGCCCCAAATCAACCCCCATTTTAACATCCGATATAAAATTTAACGCCTCCTGAGAATTTAAAATTGCGGCATTCTGTAAAATACCAAAAGCTCTACCTGCCCGATCCTTTAACTGCGCGGTACATTCTTGCAAAAGCCACTGTCTAGCTTTTTCCTCATTTTCTACCAGCTGTATCGTCAACTCTGTCAGATTTTGCATTATTTCCCCTTCAGTTTTTCCGAGCGTAACCTGATTGGAAATTTGATACAAATTGCCAATCCCCTCCGTACCTTCTCCGTATAGCCCCCGTACCGCAACTCCCAGTTGTCCCAGTGAACTAAATACTTTGCGCGCTTGTTGCGTTAAGACTAACGCCGGTACATGAATCATCACGCTGGCTCTCAACCCGGTACCCACATTAGTCGGACAACAGGTCAAATAACCTATTTGCTCATCGAAAGCAAATTTTAATTGACTCTCCAGAGCATCGTCAATTTGATCAGCTAACTCCCAAGCTTTTTCCAACTGCAGCCCTGCACAAAAAACCTGTATTCTAAGATGATCTTCTTCGTTAATCATGATACTAATTGATTCATCCTTATTAATCAATAGTCCTTTATTAACACCATCCTCACGCTGTTCAGGACTAATTAAATGTTTTTCCAGCAAGATCTGCCTTTCCAAAGCAGGCAGCTCATTCAAACGATAATAATATAAACGTTCATTTCCTTGACGATTTAACGTCTCGGCAACACTTTTAACCTTTTCCAAAACGCTAAAACCACTAGTTTCATTTTGAAAAGCAGGCATCGGTAATTTACATAAATTACGGGCTAACCGAATCCTCGAACTCAACACAATCTGATGATAAGGCCCTTCCTGTTTAGTCCAACTGCTTTGCGTTCTTGCAACGATCTTTTTTATCATCTGGAATTACACCTCCCCCTTGTCAATTTTACTTTCCAACTCTTTAATCCGATCTCTAATTTCGGCTGCTTTTTCATATTCTTCTTTTTCCACGGCCTGCCGCAGCTTCAGTTTCAAATCATCAAGCTCTCGATTAATCCTAAAAGAAGCCCCCATCTGCCTGGGAATTTTTCCTCTATGCAGATTAGTACCGTGAATCTTTCTTAAAGCCGGTTCCAAATAAGAGGAAAAATGCCGATAACATTCACTACAAGCCATCCGCCCCTGTTCCGCAATTTCACTATATGAACTTTTACAATTCGGACAGACATCATCTATAACTTGCTCATTAGCAATTAGTGGTTGATTAAAGAAGGCTCCCAAAAACTCATTAAGATTATGCAGTGGGATTTTAGGAAACTCAAGATTCAATTTTTCCTCTCGCGCACACTCCTCACATAAATGCTTCTCATTTTTTTTACCATTGATAAACTGAGTAATATGAACACTGGCCGTTTTCTTCTTACATCTTTCACATTGCATAATTAGTATTCCTCCTTATTCTCGATAGTCTTCCCGACATAAAACCATTAAAAAAGCTTGCATAATTTTAGCTCTTATAAAATCCCGCTCTGGTAACTTCAACGCCAAGGTATCCCTATTAATTACTGCTTTTAAAATATTATATTCTCGCTCTGTAATTAGTTCTTCCTCATAGAACCGTTTTAAAACACCCTCCGCATCCCACTGATCTATACCCATGCCTAGTTCTTCATAGACATCTTTCAAAAAGTGCTGCGGGAAAACATCCCAAGAAAGTTTAACGATACGTACATAACCACCACCGCCTCGCCTGCTTTCCACTAAATAGCCATGGGCAGGAGTAAAGCGCGTACTTAAGACATAATTAATCTGAGAGGGTACACATTTAAAGGAATCGGCTAATTCATTACGCTGAACCTCTACAGCATCCCGATTTTCTAAAAGTCTTTTTAAATACTCCTCGATCCGTTTTGCTAAGCTCATCTTCTCACCTGACCTTTGCTGACCTTTCGTTTATATTATAACAACTTTTTGTTGATAATATACAGTGCCTATTTCCCGCAAAAATAACCGAAAACAATGAAAAATTACCATCTTGAACCGTTTTCTGACCTTCCCTTACCTATGCCTTTTAATTCAACAACTTTTACTCTTTACTTAAATTACCCAAGTTGCTCATAAAAAAATGCCTCCATTAACAGGCATTATTAATTTTAGCATATGCACTTGTGATTTTTTTTCTAATCCTTTGGACGGCATTATCTACGGCCTTTGTTTGTATCTCCAAAATACAGGTTATCTCCCGATAACTAAAACCATTTAAACGTAATTGTAAAACTTTCTGTTCAAGACGAGTAAGTTCTTTTCGCAAAAATACAATTAATTCTTCCAACTCTTCTTTTTCAATAAAAAAGTTTTCCGGTGTATCCTGTTCAGTTTTCAATAAATTCTCACCAATATAAAAAGGAGCCCCGGTCCGAGTACTATCCTCCTCTACATAATTATAAATAGAAATAGCCTCATTAAGAATCTGCCTTTTTTTTCTATTAGACCGACTTATAGCTGAATCCAATTCGCGTTTTATACATAAAAAAGCGAAATTTCGAAATTTAACCTTCATACTAAAATCATATGCTTTAACCGCTTCAAGCAAACCAATCGTCGCCTCTTGTGCCAGGTCCTGCTGATCCCCATCTTTAAGAAAATAGTTTTGACAAATATAATAAATAAAGCCACGATAATTACAAATAAGTTTTTCTAAAGCTTCCTCGTCTCCAATTTGAGCTAATTTTACAAGTTCTTCTTCGTTGAAATAAGGTTTTTTCTTCATAAGCTACACCCCTTATATCCTCTTCCAACAAATTACCACATTTTACTACACAATAGCATCAGCCTTTAGTCCTATTTCTTTAGGACCAAAGGCTCATTTCTGCCTTTCCCTTACTTTTTCTAGTATACAAAAAACCTCTGGTCATCACCAAAGGTAAAAATTGCTTGGCTCCCCGAGTAGGATTCGAA
>DHPU01000086.1:0-301 GCA_002407935.1 Peptococcaceae bacterium UBA5356 | reverse complement strand
TCTACCGTTGAGCTATCGAGGAACAAAATATAAATATCGTTCCCTTTAATCGATTGATATATTAGCATAATAATTAGCAAGTGTCAATATAAAAAAGACTCATTAGAGTCTTTTTATGCAATGGAGCGGGTGATGGGAATCGAACCCACACAACCAGCTTGGAAGGCTGGAACTCTACCATTGAGCTACACCCGCATATGGCTCCCCGAGTAGGATTCGAACCTACAACCCTGCGGTTAACAGCCGCATGCTCTACCGTTGAGCTATCGAGGATTAATAAATTCCTGGCAACGACATACTC
>DHPU01000011.1:4596-5902 GCA_002407935.1 Peptococcaceae bacterium UBA5356 | reverse complement strand
CTCACGGATTGAAGCTCTTGACAGGGGACCGAAGGGGCAGTACCATAAGATACAGTATGTATTGATAAGGCCAATGCGTGGCTTTTATTTTTTCCCTTCATTAAGGAGGCAAGCTATGGCGAATATTAAAGGACTATTTGCTGCAAGAGACTTAACCCAGGGTACACCTTGGAAAAGAATCGTGGAATTCACCATCCCCATGTTAATCGGTAATATTGCCCAACAACTGTATAATACCGCCGATTCAATCATTGTTGGCCGTTATATCGGGGATAATGCCCTTGCTTCCGTGGGCAGTGCAGGTCCGATCTTACACCTGCTCTTAGTGCTTTTTGTTGGTATTGCTGTGGGGGCAGGAATTATGGTAGCGCAATATTTTGGAGCTAAAGATAGGGAGAACCTTTCCCGCACCATAGGCACCTGTATCACACTAACAGCCATTACTTCAGGTATCATTATGGTTATTGGTCCTTTGGTGAGCAGACCCCTTCTGGAACTGCTTAATACACCGCCGTCGATCATTGATTGGTGTGCAGGTTACCTAAATATCTTCTTTCTCGGCATAGCCGGGTTCTCTTATTACAATATTTTGGCCGGAGTCTTGCGCGGTCTGGGTGACTCAGTTTCTGCTCTGGTCTTCTTACTGATCTCAACCGTGCTCAATGTAGGTTTAGATATCCTTTTCGTATCCCGTTTTGGCATGGGTGTACCTGGGGTAGCTCTGGCTACGGTATTGGCCCAAGGAGTATCTGCCGTTTTTTGCCTTTTTAAGCTCATGCGCATGACCGAGAGTTTCGATCTCAAATGGTCCATGCTCATACCAAGCCGAGAACTCTCCCTCACTGTTATGAAGCTCGGTTTACCATCGGGGGTGACTCAAGCCATCTTTTCCTTGGCCATGATCGTGGTTCAGTCCTTAACGAACAGTTTCGGAGAGTTAGTAATAGCTTGCAACGTGATTGTCATGCGCGTGGATGGCTTTGCCATGATGCCTAACTTCTCCTTTGGGAGTGCCATGACCACCTTCACCGGTCAAAACATCGGGGCTCAGAAGATGGATCTGGTGATAAAAGGGAGCAAGCAAGGTACATTAATAGCGGTGGCTGTTTCTGCCTCCATTACTGCCGTGCTCTTAGTCTTTGGTCACTATCTCATGAATGTATTTACCGATACTCCAGAGCTTGTGGCCCTCAGTATGCGGATGCTGCGGATTCTCGCCTTCGGCTATATTGCGGTAGCAGTAACTCAGTGCCTCTCAGGCGTGATGCGTGGAGCAGGGGATGTTATGACCCCGATGTGGATCTCG
>DHPU01000011.1:3731-4405 GCA_002407935.1 Peptococcaceae bacterium UBA5356 | reverse complement strand
AGAAGCGACCTTTATCCCACCGGGAGACCCGAGTCAACCTTCATCTCGCTCCTGGTCTCTTGGACCATTGGGGCTATCATTACCCTGGTTTACTACAAAAAGGGTGCTTGGCGGGAGAAGATGATTCCGGTTAAGAAAAAGGGAGTGGCAACCTAGCCCTATTAGTAGCATAATGGTATTTATCTCCCTCTGTCACAAAAATGAGTGCAATGCTCATTTTATACGTGATTGATTGGATTAATAAAGGGATACCGCAAATGGTCCCTTTATTGCCAATTTCTTCGAGGCAATGCAGAGGGGGAAGAGGGAGTAGAAGGATTTGCCGGTGCAAGGATGGAATGTCTATATAGGTGGGTTAGTGCACACCATTAGAACTAAAGGTTGTGATCGCATGCTTGTTTTAAACCAGGAACAAAAACGAATCATTAAAGACACTGAAGGAATCAAGTTGGTAATATCCGGTCCTGGTACCGGCAAGACAACTACAGTCACCCACTTTCTTGCCAATCTCCTGGCCGCCGGCAAGGCCAGAGCGGAAGAGGTGTTGGCTGTTACGTTTACAGTAAAAGCGGCCCGAGAAATGAGGGAACGGGTGCGAATATTGACCGGGAAAAGGACGGATGTTCTCACCATTCATAGCTTTGCCCGGCGAGTGTTGTGCGCTTTTCCTCCTA
>DHPU01000011.1:0-3545 GCA_002407935.1 Peptococcaceae bacterium UBA5356 | reverse complement strand
CGGAGAAGTTGGACATGCACCCTCAGGCGGTCAGGGAAATCTTCACCCTGGCCCGCAATACTCGGGATAACGCGCTCCTTGAGAAAAATAAACTATCTGCTTTGTACAATGCCTATATGCAGGAGCTGAGGGGCAATAACGCCATGGATTTTGATGCTTTGCTTACTTGGGGTGTATGGACCTTTGCGAACAATCCCGTTGCCCTGAATCAGTACAGAAATAAATACCGCTACCTATTAATTGATGAATTCCAGGATACATCCCAACTTCAATACGCGCTATTGCGGCCGTTGGTTACCGGAAACCTGCTCTGTGTCGGTGATTATGACCAGAGCATCTATGGCTTCCGGGGAGCAGATGTCAACCTGATTCTCAATCTTGAAAAGGACTTCCCTGGCCTTGCCACCCACTACTTGAAAGAGAATTATCGCTGTACCCAAAAAATAGTCAAGGCTGCGAATGCGCTTATTGTCAATAATACAAAGCGTCGGCCTAAACCGCACCTGACCAACAGGCCTGAGGGGGAAAGGATAATTCGCAAATCCTGTGCCAATCCAATTACCGAGGCAGAGTATGTTGCCAGTGAGATTCAAGCAGCCGGTCAGAAAGACGGCGCTAAATGGGCGAGTATTGCCGTGCTCTACAGAAATAATATATTAAGCATACCGATTGCCAAAGTGTTCATGGAAAAGAAGATCCCCTTTCAGGTTGTAGGAGACAGAGATTATTTTGACCTTCCGGAAATAAAAAATATCCTCTGTTTCTTTAGGCTGCTTGCCGAACCGGATAATCTTGAGGCTAAGGGGGATGTAATTTCGGTGCTGAGCAACCTCAGGATTAGCAGTTCCCGGGCTAGACTTCCCTCAATTATGAAATCTTTAGCTGGGCAAGGAGATTTGACAGGTACTTACACAGCTATTTTAGAACAGACCGGCATGCTGAAGGAATTAGAACGGAATACTAGTCAGGCTGGACTCAAGGCCCTGGCCAATGTGGAGGAACTAAAGAATGTGCTCGCAGATTTCAGGAATAAAAAGCTTGAGGATTTCCTTGATTATACCGAGGAGGCCCGTTCTAGTTTAAGTGATGACGCTGTCAATCTGCTCACCATTCATAAGGCCAAGGGGCTGGAATTTGACACCGTGTTTATTATCGGTGTGGACGACAAGACCATTCCTTTTTTCCAAAATCAGGGCCGGGAGGAGATTGAGGAGGAGAGGCGTTTGCTGTATGTTGCCTTAACAAGAGCTAAGAACAGCCTTTACCTAACCTATCCCAGGGAAAGGACAGTTAAGGAAAGAAAGCTACGGTTGTACCCCTCTCGGTTTTTACGGGAGTTAAAACTTGAAATGGGGGCCATTTCTTCAGTAACTATCAAGGGAAATATAAATGCGTTCTACCAAGGCCGGCCTGATTACGAAGCTGAAGCAGAGGCAAGCCGGAAAGAAAACCCCCAGGGGCCATGGAAGGATAGCAGCGGCAACCGCTGGGGCATATGCAAGCGTTGTTCAAAGTTTACCCGGGATTGGTGGAGTTTGGATGGAGATACGAATATGTGTGAATGCAATGATTGTCGGTATCAATAGCAATCATCGGTTCAGCTCCGATGATTGCTCCGTCAAATAGTCTGAGACCTGTTGCAGCGTGTCTATCACCCATCACTACTCTTGGCTTAGTTGAATCATCTTAATATATGAGATATAATATAAAAGAACAGATGTTTCTTGTCGTTCGGGATAAAATGATTGCTCAGGGACAGGAAGATGGGAAAAACATTTCACTTATTATAGCGAATTAGGGCTAAATAGCTGAAAGAACAGCTATTTTTTGTATCAGTAAATATGAAAAAAATACTAGGGGGGGCTGATATGGGACTACGAGGAGGAACCGTGAAGCATAAAATGTTTGGCAAAGGAAAGATATTGGAATGTGCCAGCAATCGTGTAACTATCTTGTTCGGCGGTAAAACGAAGAAGAAGTTTCTATATCCATCAGCTTTCGGCAGGTTTTTAGAAATAGAGGATAAATCTTTTCTTAAGCAGATAGAAGAAGACAAGAATGTTTTTGCTCAAGAAAAAGCCAAGGAAAAACAGCTTATTATTGAGCGCCGTGCCCAAATGCGGACCACTCAAGCTAAACTTCGCGCCAGTTCAAGCCGGGGGGCTCGGAAAGCACCAGATAGGAGTAATGTTGCTTTTAAGTGTAACTATTGTGATGGCGGCAAGAATACAAAAGCTGTTGGCTTTAAAGGCTTGTGCAGTGATGAAATGATTAATTACAATGTTTCTAAAGCCAAGAACCTATGGTGCAGCAGTCCCGAGTCACAGTGTTATAAGTATTGGCAAGGAGATATAACCAGACAAGAATTAGATGCCATTTATAATGACGGTGGCCTGATATGCTATGAAAGTCAAATGTTGAAATCCTGGCGTGCGTATGCCGGTATTATTCAAAGCGGGCGCAATAAAGGAAAATCAATACGGATGAGTAGTGTGCGCCCACACAGTTTGGCGTTACTAACAACAAGGCTTCCGAATGTCAAAGATGATGAAAGATTTATTTTTGCAGTGTTCTTAGTGGATGAAAATACAGGAAGCAATTGGGATGAGGGGTATGTCGAAGCAGGTCCGAAATATAGAATGGTGTTATCTCCTGATGAGGCCAGGCAATTAAAGTTTTGGGATTATTCCTATAATCCTAAAAAACCTACAAGAAATGTCTTTGGCAGTGGCTTGCACAGATACCTAACGGATGAGCAAGCTGCTCAGGTTCTTAAGGCGATTTATGAAATTAAGCAGAGTACTGGTGAAGAAAAGAAAGCCAAGGATTTTTTGGATTTTTATTGTAAAATTAAAGGCATAAATGCTGCAAATATTCACCTGCCAAATAGGGCGAATGAATAGGAGCCGGGGTAAGTTTAAGGAGCAGATAGATTGCGTACCCGCTTCAGGTAATTGAACATTTCACAAAAAACAAAGACAGCCCATTCGGGCTGTCTTGTCTAAGCGACAAATATTCTTTTTTTGAATTTTGAGTTTTTATGTCAAAAAGCACTGTTGCGTCTTGCCCGTAGGGAACATAGTTTGAAGGCATAGAATGATTGTGTCGTTCCACGATTTCCAGATTCAAGATAAGTTTAGCCTATTTAGATCTAAGACCCCCCAGATGCAATCATTACTTAGTCTTCTTCTTGCCAGACTAAAATTATCCGAGGGCAAGATTAAGCAGTAAGGTATGCATCACCGTAAATCCGGGGCCACCGCCCCTTACTAATTTTCTACACTATTGAAAATAGGCATATTGTTTTATAGGAGAAGCGGTGACGAAAAGAATGTCTTGATGGGCTGGAAACGTAAGACTGAGCAGAATCTGTAATATATAGGCCATGTTCGAGCTTGAAAATTGTGTGCCTCTGTAGTACAGAACACCAGGTTTTATTTTAAGCAGTGGGGTGGAGTTCATAAAAAGAGAAACGGCCGCGAGTTATTAGGTCGAACCTGGGATGATATGCCACCATTGAAGGTAAGCATTTAGGGCGTTGGCAG
>DHPU01000043.1:11158-14762 GCA_002407935.1 Peptococcaceae bacterium UBA5356 | reverse complement strand
AGTCGCCCCGCAAATTTTCCCATTGTTGCCATTGCCACTTGTATCAGCGGCCACTCTGCAAGTTCCTTCATTGAACTGCCATTGTCCTACCATTGCCGTATTAGCATTAGCTAAGGCAATTAGCGGTAAGCACTGCAAAATCATGGTAATTACCAGCAGTACCCCCATGATTTTGCTTTTTCTTCCCATTTTTTTCAACCTCATTACCTCTTTCCTCCTTAAAATTTTTATTTTGTATTTCATTGTAGCCAATATTATTATTTTGTATTATCTTTTTGCCCTTTTCTATTTTTTCTAATTACTAGTATACACAAACTATAAATTATTACAAGATATTTATTTTATATCACTCTCCCTCCTATTCTACTTTCTTTCCTACCTATTTAGTCCATTTGCAAAAAATATGTTATTCTGAAAGAAAAGGAGCTGTTCACTATGAATGTGATCGGTATTATCGCCGAATATAATCCGTTTCATTACGGTCACCGCTATCATCTGCAAGAGGCTCGAAAAAAAGCTAAAGCTGATGGGGTTCTCTGTGTCCTGAGCGGTAATTTTCTGCAACGGGGAGAACCTGCTTTATGCGATAAATGGGCCAGAGCCCAAATGGCACTTAGCCAAGGAGTAGATTTAGTATTTGAACTGCCGGCTCTTTATGCGACTCGCAGTGCCTACTGGTTTGCCAGAGGCGGAATCGAAATCCTGACTAAGACAGGAATCGTTTCCCATCTGGCCTTTGGCATAGAATCTTCCACACCGTCCCCGCTTTTCGCCATAGCTCAGCTACTGGCTGAGGAACCCGAGTCTTACCGAGTACGCCTTAAACACGCTCTCCGAAAAGGACTTTCCTTTCCGCAGGCTAGGGCCCAAGCCCTTCCGCCGGAATTGACTCATCAGCAGCAGCTTTTACGCAGTCCCAACAATATTTTAGCTCTCACCTACCTCCAAGTCCTCCGAGAGCAAAATTCATCCCTGATCCCCCTCCCGATTACCCGCAAAGGAGCCGGTTATCTGGACACTGCCTTAAAAAAGGAGACCTTGCCGAGTGCTACCGCCATACGTAAATACTTTACCGAGCATTCCACCGATTTTAAGGCGGCTCTTTCCGCATTAAAAGAATATCTCCCGGAAACTACTCTAAAAATCTTGGAGGAACAATACCTGGCGGGAAAAGCTCCTGTTTCTTGGTCAGCTTTAGCTCCTCCGCTTCTAACTTTGCTACGGCGTACTACCCAAAATGAACTACGGCAAATCATTGAGGTCTCCGAAGGACTGGAAAACCGCATCTTTAAAATAGCCCAACAGGTGACTAGTTTAGAGGATTTCCTCCTCTGTTTAAAAACAAAAAGGTATCCCGCTACACGACTACAAAGGTTTCTCATTCACCTTCTCCTCAATTATACCAAAGAAGAGGAAAAGTGCCTATCCAACGGGGTTCCTTATCTACACCTCTTAGGGTATACTTCTCGGGGACAGCAACTTTTACAAGAAATTAAAAAACGGAGCACCCTTCCCCTTATCACGAAAGGGGCCCACATCAAAAAATATCTGCCCAATAACGCAGTTCTCCAAAGTTTTTGGGATTTTGAAATACGAGCAACCAATCTATACTCGCCGCTTTACCCTCGTCCCTCTGTCCGCCTGGGGAATCTGGATTATCGACAAAACCCCGTTAAACCATTAGACATTTAAACCATTAGACATTAGCTACCTCATTTTCTGGTCTAGCCTCACCCTCTTTCCCATATACTCATAAAAAGAGTAATGAGAAGGGGTTTTTTATGTTCAAAAAAATTATTCCCGGCTTATCTGCGCTGGGAGCATTCTCTCTGCTTATCGCTATGCTCATCTGGCCCGGCGAAACGTACCAAGGTGCCCTGTACGGCTTGGAGCTATGGGCAACCATTTTGGTGCCTTCCCTCTTTCCTTTTTTTATTATGACCGAAGTGCTGTTGAAGCTCGGTCTTGTCCAAATGTTCGGTGTACTCCTGGAACCAATTATGCGTCCTCTTTTTAATCTACCCGGGACCGCCTCCTTTGTAGTGGCCATGGGCTTTACCTCCGGCTTTCCCATGGGTGCGGTTCTCACCCGACGTCTTTATGAAGAAAACGAATGTACCCGTTCCGAAGCCGAACGCTTGGTTGCTTTCACCAACAATTCCAGCCCCCTCTTCATCTTGGTAGCCGTTGCTGTAGGGCTGTTTCACAATCCCTTCCTCGGGATTGTTCTGGCCTGCTCCCACTATCTGGCTAATATTTTAATCGGCATCCTCCTTGGTTTAAGTTCACCCCGACTTCCCTTTATAAAGCAACTTAACAAACACCTTCTGCGAAAAAGCCTTCACATCCTGTTTCAAACCCCTAAAAATAGTAGACCCTGGGGTCTACTATTAAGCGAGGCTATTAAATTAAGTACCAACAATATCTGCCTCATCGGCGGCTTTGTCATTATTTTTGCCATCCTCATCAACATCCTCCAAATTACCTCATTACAGGCTCTTTTAGAATATCCCTGCCGCCTCCTTCTCTCTCTAATAGGACTTAACCCGACCTTAGATGCTTCCATGGCCACAGGCTGCTGGGAAATGACCCTTGGTTTAAAAAATACCTCTTTGGCACCGGCTGCCATCCGAGAAAAAGCCCTGATTGCCAGTGTTCTTTTAGGGTGGAGCGGTCTTTCCATCCAAGCTCAGGTCACCAGTGTACTCGCCGGTTCCGGTATCAGTCCGCGCTTATATTACCAATGCCGCCTGCTCCAAGGTTTCTTCTCCGGAATCATTACCTATATCCTGACCCTCAATAAGGACTGGTTATTACTTCTTTCTGCTCCTGCCTTCACGCCGCTACCTTCAACTCATCATTTTTTCTCTCTAATCATCTTTAACTTTCTTTATACCTGGCAATTTTTCTGCTACGCCGTACTCTCCCTGTTCCTGCTTTCCGGTCTTAGCATCGCTTTAAATCGCCACTAAACTTTATTCCGTAAATAAATTTGATCAACCAATTCAAAACTAGCTTTGCCTTTTTCCGCTTTAATTCTTACCGTAATCAAGTTATCATTAACCGCATCCTTTTCCACCTTGAATACTGTAATGTTATTAGCTAAGCTTTTCACGGAACCGTCATTATATTGCAAATTACCGGAGGAATCAAGCCAGATTTTTATTTGCTGCCCACTAATACCGCTATTAAAAGTAGCCTCATCAGGATTATCAAGCGTATCAGGTACCCCTTTGATAATATCAACCGTCTTTTTTTCCATCACTAATTTAGTCATGCCTTTCATCGCCGCACGAACCTGATCCTGAACAGATACCTCATCCTGAGCCATATTATTATAGCGCAAATTATTAACAAGAAAGGATAATATTGCCACCATTACTATCGAGGCTATTCCTAAGGTTATAAGCACTTCAATTAGCGTAAACCCTCGGTTATTAAAGCTGCCATGTTTGCGCATAATCATTCCCCCATCTTTTTCCCGCTTTTTATAGCTTCCGCCAATTACCAACTGAAATGAGTGCCTTATAAGGATCTAACCCAATAGAACCTCCTATCCCTATATCGGTAGCAGAACCGGTGCCTCCAGTAGTACCGGGACTGC
>DHPU01000043.1:9869-11018 GCA_002407935.1 Peptococcaceae bacterium UBA5356 | reverse complement strand
AGTAGTACCGGGACTGCTGCCTCCGGTAGTACCGGAAACCTGTTTTTTAGCCGGATGCGGCCAAGGTAAACTATCTCCCGCCGGACGTTTATACTTAAAGGGGTTTTTTCCGATCTGCGCTAATTCATATGCTTTATTTTCTAAATACGTTCGATTCGCATTAAATTCTTTATCATAGTTACATCTAATCTCAATCTTCCCTTGCTTGGAAACTATTAAACCGGAAAAATTAATCGTACCATATAGTATGATGGGGCCTTTCGAAATAATAATGCCTTTGGTCGGGGTCCTTGCAAGTTTAACTTTCAGTGCCCCTTCTCCGAAGTTATAACCATGCATTTCGGAACCTACTACATACACAACTTTACTAGCATTATTGTTAATAAGTACAACCTCATCTTTTATTACATCTTTTTTAGCTATCTCTTCCGGAATAATCTCCCCAACATCAGTTATATACTTATTAATATCAGCAAACTGTTTCTTTTTCATTTCCGTTAATTTATTAATGGATGACGCATCGGTTGCCTTATACTCATTCTTAATGAATATTTTTGTCTCTGAATCGGGAACCTTTTGACTGGCTGCCGTGGTTCCATACCAATCTTCAGCAACAGTAATCTTTGAGTTCCCTTCCCCATACATAACTATATTCTTTGACGTGTACACATTTCCGCTTTTTACTTCAATCTCGGTATTTTTTGCCTTTTCGTTAATAAGCAAATGTTCCGCATAAATATTTCCGTTTACCTTTAACCAAGCATTTTCCGATTTAAGACTTTCCCCATAATACGTTCCTCTATGCTGCACAGTATGATATGTAGCAAGATCGCCATTTATGGTAATTTTGTTTTTAGCTTTTTGTAAAATAAAACCACCAAGTTCTTCAAGATTATCAGGCTTGTCCGGATTGCTTGTTCCATAAGCATAGCAGTTTCCGTTAATTTTCAACTTTGTATATCCTTCAAAAAGCAGATTTGATTTTGCTGCTACAAAAACATTATCAAAAATAGGATTGTCGTCAATTGTCTTATCCTCCGGTGACGGAGCTGCTGGTGGACCTGCTGGCGGTCCTGCCGGTGGAGCTGCTGGTGGTCCTGCTGGTGGTCCTGCTGGTGGACATGCTGGTGGAGCTACTGGTGGACATGG
>DHPU01000043.1:0-9767 GCA_002407935.1 Peptococcaceae bacterium UBA5356 | reverse complement strand
GTGGAGCTACTGGTGGACATGGTGAATCGTTAGTATAAATAATGTCGGGAATTTCATCAGGCACCTTGATATTAAAATCCGCTTCCACCTTTTGAGAGACTGTTTTCCCTTGCAAATATTCTTCTTTGTCAAATAGAGAACTCACTGTTAATTCACAATTGTTTCCACTAAACAGCGGGGTAGTTTGTTTTTCTACCTTAATTGTAGGTTTTCCCGTACTTACACTAGAATCAATAACCTTATGATTATCCTCGTTATTCACATTTGCCACTAGGCAACCGCTTAGAACAGCCTTATACTTGTTCTGATAATCTGTAAGCCATGCCTGATATTCCGGATCGGTCGGAGTCTTTAATTTCGCTTTTATTTTATCGACATCGATTGAACCGTTAGGATCGTTACCAATAATATAGGCACTCTTATAACCTGATTCCGTCAACATACGAGCCCTTTCCGCAGCTATAAAATCCTTAATTCGATCATTTACTACTTTATTTGCTTCAATTACAGCCGTTCTAACATCGTTTAGAATAATTTCATGGGCCTGTTCCAAGCCCGATTCAGCCATATAAAAGGATAGATTCGCTTTTTCATCAACACGACTCACTTTAAGATTAGCAACGCTTAAAGATAAAACCGCTAATCCAAGTGTACTAAGAATCACAATAGCTATTATAACCAAAACCATGGCTGAACCCTTACTATCTGCAACCCACCTTAACCATTCCTTCTTTAGCATAGCAATCCACTCCTTAAAATAATTTTTTTAATTATATGCCATCACCAAAATGGTTATCGTAGCTTAATTTTGGGAGTTACCGTATTAATACCGATAGCTATTTTTTTATCGCTTTTTATAACTTCCGCCAATCACTAACCGAAATAAGATTCTTATAAGGATCTACTCTAACAGAATCCCCTACCCCTACATCAGTAGCACGAGTAATCGTAATCTGTTTTTCAGCCGGCCAAGGTAAATCATCCCCTGTTGGGCGAGTATACTTAAACGGATTTTTCCCTGCTTGCTTTAATTCATATGCTTTTTTTAGTAAATAACTTCGATCCGCTTTAAATTCTTTTACGTTAGTATCATTAAAATGAATACAGCCCGTTCTACTAATAATTAAACCAGAAAAATCAATTTTTCCATATATACGTACATCCTTTTTCGTAATTATAATTCCTTTAGTAGGTCCTGAAACATTTAAACCGATATCTTTCGTCGGAGCTTTTTGGGTAGTATTAGAACCCAGAAGATAAACTTGCTTATTGCTATTTGTGCTGCTAATATAAAATATTTCACCTGGACTTTCTTCCAATATCTCCGTTGCATACTTGGATAAATCTAAATAATTAGTTAGATTAGCAAACTGTTTCCTTCTCATTTCCGTTAAATTTTTAATAGATAGCGATACGTTTTCAATATACTTATCACCATTAATAACCAATAAGTTGGAGTTTGGATGATTAGGTGATAAAGAAGTATCCGTCTTCCTATCTGCCGTGGTCGCATACCAATCTCCATTAATGGTGAGATGTGAATCATTTCCGTACATAATTAAATCTTCTGCCGTATATACATCTCCATTTACGGTAATAGTATCATTTTCTGCATTTTTATTGATAAGTACATGCCGGGCATAAATGTTTCCGGTTACAGTTAAATTGGCATTTTTTGATTCAACACCCGACTTTCCTTTATGCTGCACAACATTGTATACAGCAATATCACCTGTTACAGAAACGTCATTATTCAGTTTATGTACAGTAAAGCCACCATAACCATCAAGATTAGTAGCAGACCCCATCGCCCCATAAGCATAACAATTACCCTTTATTTTTACATTTGTGTGTATGCCATTATCGCTACCTTCAAAAATCATATTTGATTCTGGTGTAATAAAAGCATAATTAAAAATGGGGTTATCATCAATTGTCTCCGTCTCGGTACTAACATTGATCGTATTAGAAAGTGCTGAAGGTACTTTGATATTAAACTTCATCTCCACCTTTTGAGAGACTGTTTTCCCTTGCAAATATTCTTCTTTGTCAAATAGAGAACTTAAGGTTAATGTGCAGTTATTTCCGGAAAACAACGGGTTCGGTGGACTTTCCACTTTAATAAAAGGTTTTTCCGTGCTTACATTAGAATCTATGACTTCATAATTATCCGGGTTATTCAAGTCTCTCACCAAACTATCAATAAGAACATCCTTATACTTGTTCTGAAATTGCAATAACCACGTCTGATACTCCGAATCAGTTGGTGTCTGTAATTTCTCTTTTAATTTGTCGACATCAATTGGACCGTTAGGATCTTCACCAATAATATAGGCACTTTTATAACTTGAATTCGTCAACATGAGATCCCTTTCCGCAGCTATAAAATCCTTAATTCGATCATTTACTACTTTGTTTGCTTTAATTACTGCTGTTTTAACGTCGTTTAAAATAATCTCATATGCCTGTTCCAAGCCCGATTCAGCCATGTAAAAGGATAGAGTTGCTTTTTTATCAACAAGACTCACTTTAAGATTAGTAACACTTAAAGATAAAATCGCTAACCCAAGTGTACTAATAATCACAATAGTTACTACAACCAAAACCATGGCCGAACCTTTCTTATCGGTAAACCGCTTTGGTGCTTTTTCCCACATTGCAACCCACTCCCTTCTAGCTTAAAATTTCCTGTTTTGGGCCGCCTTTGCCAACTCTTCACTGTCATTTTTGTCCTTAACCGTAACGGTAACCGTAGCTCCCCTTTCAGAACTTGCTACACTATTAACACTACTTATCTTTCCCTCTCTGTTTAAAACAAAATTCGGGCTATCATTTTCTATATTAAAAATCACCCATTGAGACAACTTATTTTCGGCATTTATCGTTATTTTGGGATCATTTTTAAGCTCTAACTTAATTATTCTATCGGCAGATTCTGGTGTCACATTTTCTAAATTAATTGACTTCCAACTTCCCCCACTCTTTTTTTTCAATTGCAGTTCTTCAACTGAGCCGTTCTTTTTAATTCGTAAAGATAATATCTCATTATCATTAACTGAAAATTGGGGATCGGTCGATTTGTTTCCCATCTTAATCTCAGTATTAGCTCCTAAAACATCCTCGATCCTTATCTCACCGACTGACAGATCCTTAACCGACTCTAGCTCTACCTTTACATAGACATTTAGCCCGGTTTCGGGATCAACCGTTTTATAATCCTCCGCCGTAAAAGTAGCCAGATCCTTCGCTTTATAAGTTTCCATATACTTCTGTACTAAATGATTAGCCGTCTGCTGTACTTCCGTCTTGTTATTAGTCTTTATCGAATTAACGAAATAACTGGTGAGGGGGATAATAGTACACAGAATTACTGTAGCAATCAACATTTCTATTAAAGAAAAGCCCTCTGTCCTTTTTCCGGTATACATATTATTCCCTCCTTTACTTATTTAAAATACTGCTTCTTCTTTTTTAACACCGGTATTAATTAATTGTCCTTGTGCATCATAGATTGAAATTGTGCCTTCCAGTTCGGCAAACTCAATGCGCGGTCTTTCCGTATCCTCAGTTCGTAATTCCACAACCAAAGGTAAATCTGTTTCGTTGTATAAAGAAAGCCTGACTCCGCTTATATCATAGGTGTCTTTCCGTAAATCACTATACATCTTCAACACAATTTGATTATTGCTGGTGGCAAAGGGCACCTCTTTACCCTCTTCATTAAACGGATAACTATGCTCTTCCGTATGATATTTGTAGAAATACTGCCCCTCTTCATTTTTGAAGAGACGTAATCCGACATTTTCCACCTCCGGATTATTGGCGTAAACATAGCTTGCAGCCTTGACATCGTTTTCTAAACCTAATACTACTGTTGGCAAGCTTGAATCAATGGGTTTAGCCGTTAAAGTAAAATCGCTGTTTCCGTCCTTCATCTGCTCCAAAAGTAATTTTGCTAAATCTACATTAGGCACCGGCTCAACAACACTGCTGCTCGAAAAGGGATTGCTCTTTCCCCCGTTGGTGGGCAAAGAAGCCGGCACAGTATCCTCTCCCCTTGCACCGGTAATTGCTAAAAACTGTAACCCAATCTTTCCGGTTAAAGCATCTAAATTATTATTTTCTACATTCATGTTAAGTTCCTTTACCACGATTTTTTTATTGAACTTCCCGACTCCTTCTAAATATTTCAGAAAGCCGCCGACATTCCCGATATAGTCAATACTTGCAACCATACAAGGATAATTTTTTAAGATCGGATTTTTTGATTCTTCTACTGCTTCTTCCTTAAAAGTAATCTCCTTACTTTCTAACCCGGCTGTTTTCAATAAATCATCAATCACCATGATAATTCCTTCTTGATTTAAATCTTGAAAATACCCTTTCAGAAAAGCTCCTACCTTCATATTCAAAACCTTATAATCCATGATAAGATTGTTCATTTCTCTTACTTCAGCTATTCTCTTCTCCAGATTAACATTTTCCTCTTGCAACGCTTTCCGGTTGTTTAGCATGGAGGGTGCTAAAAACATTACATAAAGAGCTACAATCACTACTACCGATAAAATGAAAATTATTAATTTTTCTTTTTCATCAACTTTCATGCTTTGCCCCCCCTCCCACTATATGTGCCTGTCATATTAAACTCGTATAAAGTCTCTTTTAAGGAAATATTTGTAACCGTAATTCCATTAACGACCCCGCTTTTTCGCAAGTTATACTCAAATTCCGCAACCGCCGCGCGTGTTTTAGCCGTCCCTAAGATACGCCATTCTGTTTGTTCGGTAGCTAAATCCTGGAAGAGCACATCAGGAGGAACTGCGGTAAAGATTTTTTGCAAAAATTCCAATTTAATAAAATCCATTTCACTTATGGCTTTTTCCGTTTCTCCCATTTGTGCCTGAAAGCTTGTTAAGTTAGCGATTTTTTCTTTTGTCTCGGCTAAATATTGTAACTCCACCGTATCCATGGAAGCAAGAACCCTTTCTTTCGCCGAAATCTGGCTTTTTAAAACAAAAACCTGTAATTGCAACACAATATAGGAAGCAATCGTAACCAGCAGAATAATTACAAATACAACGCTTATAGGCTTTACAGGTGAAGTCTTTTCTGTTTTTAGATAAGGCGAAAAGAAATTTAATTGTGGCATCAACTCTCACCTGCCCCTAATTTAATAATAATGCAGTTGCTGCATTAAAATAAAGATTTAATGGAAAAGTAGTGAATCCTTTGTATTTAATCCGACTGTTTTCACTCAGAATAAGCACCGGTTTTTCTAATTTTTCCTCCGTATATTGTGCAATGTTTTTAATTCTAGAGCCCCCACCTAAAAGGATTATTTTATCAACTTGATTCCCACTTTTTAGAGAAACATAGAAGCGCGAAACCAGTTTAATTTCTTCCAACCATTTATCCACAATGAGTTGCATTTTGCTATCATTTAATAAACTCTCACTGCTATCTTCCTTGATCTCTTTTTTACCAATAGAAATCATCCTGTTAAAGACCAATCTTCCACCATGAATAATACTACAATTAATACTGGAATAACCTAAATCAAGTAAAGCAACTGTTTCGCCAGAATCGTCGTTTTTTTTCTGTAATAGACTAGTTGCCCCGGCAACATGGATCGTCAAAGCAAGAGGCTTTATTTCCATCTCCGTGCACAACTCCCAATATCTTTTAACCAGATATTTAGGTAAAGCAACCGCCATAATCCGGAAATTCTTCTGATTTTTCTCTTTAATTACCTCCAACGGAATAAACTTAATAATAAAATCCTCCACCGTAATAGGTAAATGCTTCGCCAGCTCAAAAGGCACCATTGCTTCTATTTTGTGTGTAGGAGCATAAGGCAAGATTAATTCCCGCATAATCATTTTGGTACTAGACAAGGAAAACACGGCAGCTTTAGCCTTAATTTTTCTTTCTTCAAGCTGATTAAGAATTTCATCTCTTAACAAATTTACATCCAAAATATGACCATCTTCTACCGAATTAGCCGGTGTTTTAAAGGTAAAGGCATCTTTTATCATAATTTGATTTTTTGTTCCCTTACCCACTACTACCCTTGTATTCAATGCCCCAATATCAAAAGCTATTTTATCTTTATTTAACATCTTCACTCCTCCGATAATCTAGGAAGATAAAAAACCCAGAAACTTTAAGATGGGTATACCGAGGAGATTTTCATCCCCTCGGCTTCGCTCATCAATAGGTCTGCTATTCAACCATGTTTTATGGTCTGGTTCCAATATACGTTTGCATCCATGTATTAATGGCTGTATCAATATTAGCCGCACCACTCAATGCAATAGCTCCTGTTGCAGGATCAAGCGTAACTTGAACAGTTGACATAGTTGCATTTGTTGTATTCCGACCTGTCGCATTCCTTTTTAAAACAGTGTTTTGGTCAAATAAATTTGCAGTACCTAATTGAGCTGCAGTAACAGTTTCACTTGCAGTATTATCCATAGCATAATATACCTCGGCAGCTTTTAGAAAGTTTTGCAAAGTAGCGACATCAGAATCCCATTCAGACCTAGCTTGCATTTTGGCATATCTGGGAAGCCCAATTCCTAAAATAACACCTAAAATAACAATAACCGTAATAAGTTCGATCAGCGTAAAACCCTTTTGACTTTTTAACATTTTTCTCATCTTACTTAACATAACTCGATCCCTCCTCTTTCTTTCTCTATTTTAATTTTTCTGCATATCTTAAAAAGCTGTTGCTATTTTCACCTCCTTAAAGATTAATCTAGCCACTCATGGTTTGAGCCATATCAAACATCGGTGAAACCATGGCAATGACAATAAACCCAACAATCCCCGCCACAAAGACAATCATTAAAGGCTCTACTAACGTTGTCAGACTTTGAATTGTATTTTCTACTTCTTCATCATAGAGCGAAGCCGTATTATCCAAGATTTCATCTAAATTACCTGATTCTTCGCCAATTTTCATCATATTGATTACCATTGGTTCAAAAACGCCCATGCGCCGAATGGCATCGGTTAAATCAGCACCTTTACTAATCTCCTCCCTTGCTTTAATAATCTTGTCCTTAATAATTTCGTTATCCACTACTGCCGCAACATACTCAATCGCCTGAATAAGCGGTATTCCACTGGAAAGAAGGCTGGACATCATTCGAGTAAACCGGGCTGAAATAATTTTAATGGTCAAAACCTTGAGAAGGGGAATGCGTAGCTTTAACATATCAAATAAGTTACGACCCGCCGTAGTCCGGGTAAAAACAATAATTCCGTATATAAGCCCCGCTAATCCACCCAGCATTAAAAACCAATATTGTCTGATAGTTTTACTAACCGCAATCAACGCCTTAGTTATTCCCGGTAAATCGACCCCGCTGCCTTCAAACATCTCCACAAATTTCGGTAAAACACTGGTCATGATAAATAAGACAGCAACCATCGCAACCACCGCAACCAGAATCGGATAAACCATCGCTCCTTTGACTTTTCCTTGAATTTTATAATCCTTTTCGTAGTTAACCGCCATCCTGCTCATAACTATATCAATCGTGCCACTTATCTCCCCTGCTGCTACCATATGTACAAGCAAATCGGGAAATACTCCCTGCTTTTTCATCGCTTCGGAAAAAGGAAAGCCTTTTTGCACATCGCCGGAAATTTCGGCAACTATTTTTCTCATGCTTTTGTTAGTCATTTGCTTACTGGCAATATCCAACCCATCAGCAAGCGGAATACCGGCGTTAAGCAAGGTGAACAGTTGTCGGCAGAATAAAGCAATATCCATTGTACTGATTTTTTTAAAAGAAAAGGGGTTTTTTATTTCATTGCCGGCTAGCTCTTTAATACTTACTAAGAATAGGTTCTCATCCTTGAGTTTTTTTAAAACATCCTCTCTGCTTTTAGCTTCGAAGGAGTTTTTAATGGTTTTACCGGCACTATTTATCGCCTCATAATTGTATATCGGCATATACATCTCTCCTATTCCAGTACATAAGCATTTCTAAAATACTCATCCACGGTAGTAATACCCTCTAAAACTAATTCTCTACAGCTATCCTGCAAGGTTACCATCCCCCGTTTTACCGCCGCCGCTTTTAATTCATCATTACTCTTCTTTTCATTGATAATCTTTTTTAATTCCATATTGATGTCCATGACTTCAGCGATAGCTGTTCGCCCTCTATACCCTGTATTATTACAATTCGCGCAGCCTGTTCCTTTATATGCAACGGCATCCTTGGGCAGCCCCAGAGCATTTCTTTCAAAATCATCAGGCAGATATTTTTCTTTGCAATCCGGGCAGATTTTTTTAACAAGTCTCTGGGCAATAATCCCTACCAAAGAACTAGAAATTAAATACGGTTCGACACCCATGTCTATTAAACGAGTGATTGTAGAGGCGGTATCATTAGTATGAATCGTACTCAATACCAAGTGACCGGTAATAGCTGCTCTAACGGCAATCTGCACCGTTTCCGTATCTCTTATTTCCCCCACCATGATAATGTCCGGATCCTGTCTAAGAATAGAACGAAGACCGCTGGCAAAAGTCAAGCCCGCCTTATGATTAACCTGAACCTGATTAACTCCCACCATTCGATATTCAATGGGATCCTCTACCGTAATAATATTACAGTTAATTTTATTGAGCTCCGATAAAATCGTATAAAGAGTACTTGATTTTCCACTACCGGTAGGTCCTGTCACGAGAATAATCCCGCAAGAATGATGAGTAATCGTATCGAGTCTGTCTAAAGCTACTTGGGAAAAGCCTAACTTCTTTCTGCTAAAGCTTGCCCCTTCTTTATCTAATATCCTGATAACAATCTTTTCGCCAAAAGCAGTCGGTAACGTGGAAAGACGCAAGTCAATTTTGCGTTCCTCTACTTTAATTTCTACACGACCGTCCTGGGGAATACGCTTTTCAGCAATGTCCATTTTCCCCATAATTTTTATTCTGGCCACAACGGCGGCATGTGTATTAATATCCAAACTCATAATCTCCTGTAAATCTCCGTCAACCCTAAAGCGAACCCTTACAATACCTTCAAAAGGCTCTATATGTACGTCACTAGCCTTCAGAGTTACTGCCTGACGTAGCAGAGAGTTAACCAATCTTACCAGCGGAGCATTGTTAATCTTGTTAAGCGTATCTTCGTCATAGATGTTGTCAACCTCTGTATCCATTTCGTTCATTAAATCTTCAATTGCTTCTTCGGTGCTAAATTGTCCATAATACTGACCAATTGCTTTAGAAATTTCCTTTTTTCCGGCAATATAAGGAGTAACATTTAAACCGGTAGCTATTTTAATATCATCAATTGCATAAACATTAAGAGGATCGGCCATGGCTACGTGAAGCTTCCCCTTATCAATTTTCATGGGGATCAAGGTATGTTTTCTAGCCAGACTTTCTTTAATTAATCCGGGTATTTCGGGATTGATGTATACTTGGTCAAGCTTAACTATAGATATACCCGTCTGTTTACTTAATGTCTCAACAACATCCTCCTCTTCAACCATCTGCTTATCAACCAGAATTTCTCCCAGCTTTTGTTTAGTCCTTTTCTGTATACTTAAGGCGGACTTTAATTGATTTTCTTCAAGGAGCTCAGCTTCAAGAAGAAGAGAACCCAATTTTGCCTTGTTTTCCTGCTGTTCTTGCTCTTGCTTTAGATCTTGCGCTTTCTTTAGTTCTTGCGCTTTCTTTAGTTCTTGCTCTTTCTTTAGTTCTTGCTCTTTCTTTAGTTCTTGTGCTTTCTTTAGTT
>DHPU01000063.1 GCA_002407935.1 Peptococcaceae bacterium UBA5356 | reverse complement strand
TAATTTTATGCAACACTAGTGATGTTTAATAGAAAAATACAGGGTTGGATTAATTATTACACGCATTTTTACAAATCAGAGATATACGATGTACTAAGGTATATCAATGAATGTCTTGTTAACTGGGTTCGTAGGAAATACAAGAAGCGGAAAGCAAGACGTCGTGCTGAGCATTGGCTTGGCACAATAGCAAAGCGTGATAAGAATCTGTTTGCACACTGGAAGTTAGGGATATTGCCATCGGCTGGATAATGGGAGCCGTATGAGCTGAGAGGTTCACGTATGGTTCTGAAAGAGACTTAAGGGGAGGTTCCTTAGGTCTACTTACTTTGTGATGCTCTGTAAGAAAAGAGCACACGCAGAAGAAGCAATGCAAGCAGTGCAGTGGATTATGAAAAAGCTAGAATTAACCATGTACAGTGAGAAAACCAGATTAGTGGATATGTACTTTGGAAAAGATAGTTTTGATGTTCTCGGTTTTAATAATCGTTTCCAAAGAAGCCGAAATAAAAGTTGGAAATGGTATTGGAGATATGGTAAAACTTTTAAATCCTAAAATTGTGGGTATGAGGAATTACTATACAAGGCGATTTTCAAGGTCGAAGCTGTGGAAGATAGAAAAGTACATCAATAGGAAGTTCACAAAATGGTACAACCGTAAAAGGCAACGTAACTACAGAATGGGAAATGCAGTTAAAATAACTGAAATAACCAGCAAGGCAGGACTTGCTCGGATGTGCAGTTGAATGCTGAAGGAAGAAGAATATCGGAAAGCCGTATGCGGGAAAACCGCACGTACGGTTTGATGAGGGGGCGGTGGCAATCCCACTGCTCTACTCTATCAAGAGAAAAGAGTAAATGTACGGAAAACCCAGCGAACAAGGGCTTTCCGAGGTTTGAGAGCAAAAATCCGATGTGTAAAAATCGTAAAAATACCGGTTTATGGGAATAAGTCCGAAGGCATGATTTTGAAGCGTACAGAGCGATTTAGATGTTGGTGCTTGGCGAGTGGTCAGGTTAGATGTTTTTAAGGATTAATTTATATAATAAAAACTAAAAAATAATGGAGGTTTATGAGGTTTATATGGAAAAGCTATATTTAGTCACAGGCGCAGCGGGTCATTTAGGCAGCGTAATTACACAGCAATTAATTAAAACCGGAAAATATGTCCGCGCCCTAGTGTTGCCAAATGAAAAGCACATTCCTGAACTTGCTGATATACATTTCGGCGATGTATGCGATAAGGAAAGCATGAAACCTTGTTTCGAAAATCTAAACGGACGTGATTTAGTTGTAATCCACTGTGCAGGAATAGTTTCAATAGCTTCTAAGTTTAATCAGGCTGTATTTGACGTAAATGTGACAGGAACAAAGAATATTGTTGATTTGTGTCGGGAGTATAATGTGTCAAAATTGATTTACGTCAGCTCGGTTCATGCCATTCCTGAGAAGCCGAATGGGATAACAATAACAGAAACAACCGAATTCAGCCCGGATCATGTTGTTGGATTATACGCAAAGACAAAGGCGGAAGCAACGGCATATGTTCTGGCCGCCGCTGGGCAGGGCTTAAATGCCTGCGTTGTTCATCCCTCCGGCATTACTGGACCTTATGATCACGGTAGAGGGCATATTACAACCTTAGTAATTGATTACTATAATCGGAGGTTAACCTCTGGGGTCAATGGTGGATATGACTTTGTTGATGTGCGCGATGTGGCAGATGGAATTATTACTGCCTGTGATAAAGGCAGACAAGGCGAGTGTTATATTCTTTCAAATCAATTCTTTAAAGTCAGCGAAATCCTTACTATGCTGCATGAGATAACTGGCAAGAGAAAAATAAAAAATTACTTGCCTCTTTGGTTTGTAAAAGGCACTGCACCCATGGCGGAATTGTATTATAAAATATTGAAACAACCGCCATTATTTACTTCGTATTCTATTTATACGCTCAATTCAAACGCGCTTTTTTCTCACCAAAAGGCAACAACAGAATTAGGATATACGACAAGGGATATTAAAGAAACACTGAATGATACAGTAACCTGGCTAAAAGAAAACGGCAGAATTTAAGCGGGACCTGACGATCTGATGTAGCAAAAGATGACTCGCGTTTGGAAAAACCAATAATATAGTGTCTTTTATCGGGCGTGTACCCCTATTCATCCACATCCACCGTCACGCCTGACTTAAATTCCACGGTGAATTTATCCTCGAAGACGGTGACTTTCTCAATTAGCCGTCTGACTAGTTGCTCGTCGTATTCGGTTAAGGCGGTGGGCTGTTCCAGCAGGAAAGTGCCCATGTCGGCGATGCGTTTTTTGAGTTCATCACGGTTAGCATTTTCCATTTGCATCTTTTGCTTTTGTTCACGGAGACGGTAGATTTCCTCGGCGACATCCTCGTAGTCAGCCTTGGAGCTGGCCAGCTTCAAAAGTTCCGTTTGCAGTTCCTCCAGCCGAGCGTCGATATCAGTGAGTGTCTTATCATTTTCCTTACTTAAGACGGTAGCGATGTTATTCTGCAGAGTGGTGAGGAAAGTATCCTTCCCGCTCAGTGCATTATTGATGGCCGTGACCAACGCCTGCTCGATGGTGCTTTCAAGGACAGTACGTGCGTCGCAGAACAGATCGGTATTTTCTAAACGACTGACGCAGCGCCAGACCACGGATTTCTTCCCACGGTTGTTCCAGTGGATTCTGCGGAAAATCTCGCCGCAGTTGCCGCAGATAATCATCTGGGAGAAAACAAGGCACCCTACGTTGTAATTTCGTAGAGTGCCTTGTTACGTTTTATGGATTTCACCATAAAACTAATCTTGTTAGATTCCATATTTCCCAGTCACCGAATCCTTGAACAAGGGAATATGAGGTGGAGCAAAGGTGAAGGCAGTGAATGTGACTGCCAACAGAATTAGTATTGCAACAGAAATATACAGGCAATACTGGCTGAATCTCGCATATTTGTACACATGAAGCGCCAAGCATTGAGCTACTGCAACACCAAGAAACAGTGAAAAAATATCAAGTATAAGTGATTCAATGCCAAATGCTCCGGTGTAGGTGTAGTAAAAGCACAGAACTGCCAATGGACATACCAGCTCCGCAACTGCACAGGAATTAAACCATTGGCTTGCAGAAATTTTGTTATTCTTACCAAGGATAATGTACCCTGTAATCCACCAGATGAGCATGGGCCAGAAAGTCAATTTTAAATGTTCCCACACGCTTTCATTGACTGGCGCGAATATTCCTACAATTGTCGAGTTGCCTGACCATTCATAAATATAGTGCATGAAAAAACCAACGATGAAGAGGACAGGAATGCCTAAAAGAATCCAGTGCTGGGCTGCATTTCTTGAAGTTATGACTAAAGATTTGGACACAACCAACCACATCCTTTATTTGTTTACTAAAGTATACGCCAAAATGGCTTGACCCTATGATGTTTAAAAATAAAGGATAGGTGGAAAAATATGAATCAATCAAGATGGAGAAGCAAAGCGGAATGGGTATCGGTGTCAACTATAATGAACCCAGAAACTGAGAC
>DHPU01000032.1:7393-8481 GCA_002407935.1 Peptococcaceae bacterium UBA5356 | reverse complement strand
CTGCTACTGGGACCACAAGTAGAATGCTGAGCAAACGAAAAAACTTTTTCAAGTTGAATCACTCCTTAGTTCTATAATTAATTCTATATTTGGGGTATATAATTTCCTAAGCCCAACATATAGTATAATCACTTTTCTAAGGATGTCAACATTTTCTATTGAAAAATTTGCTATTTTTTTAATTTGATTTCCTGTGTTTCATCAAGTTTTTGCTTTGCTTTTTTCTTTTTAAAAAGCACATAGACAATTATTACTGAGCTAGCAGCAATTATCACAATAACTGCAATTAGCCATCCGTTAGTATGCTTAGCTTGTTTTTTCTCCGATGCTTGTTCAGTATTCGGGGCATCAGACTCTGTCCCACTAAATTTCGGAGGTATTACACCCGATAAACTGGATGATGAAATACCTGAAGCCTTTCCAGAAGAAGTAGGACTGGTTGATGATCCGCTATTTAAATTTCCAGACGCAGACGGGTTTACAGTGTGCCCTTCCTGAATAATTGAGTTTGGAGTCCCGGATTTACCATAGTTTCGCTGAGCGCCAGTATTTGCACTGATTGAGCTACTCCCACCCGAAGCACTTCCAGGTTTGGCTTTATGGCCTGTCCCAGTAACTGTCACATAGCATGAGGCGCTTGGTCCAGACCTGGTCTTGACCGTAACCGTAGCTGTACCGTCTCCCCTTGCAAGAAGCAGTATATAATCACTCACGCTCGGATAAGGATCCCTGTGAAACGTGCCGGTCACGACGTTAGAATTGCTTGTAATCACCGCAGGATGATCATCCCCATTTACCAACGGCATCCCAGCCGGATACAGCGTAACATTCACCACGGCAGTCTGGTCTTTCCCATAGAGGCTTGCAGTTTTTGTGCTCAGCGCCACTTTTGTAGCATGGACTGGGTCAGCCAATACTTTGAAGTCACTTTCAAGTTTAGTACCATTCACAGTAGCATAGACTGGAACGGTAATTCCGCCTTTTAGAAAAGTGACGTCAACTTCCCAATCGTCATTGCCTTTAGAAAAGCCTTTGTCTGTCAGTTTTACTTCTGACGGATCCGTACTCCATGTAACTTTAAGTTTAGA
>DHPU01000032.1:6401-7206 GCA_002407935.1 Peptococcaceae bacterium UBA5356 | reverse complement strand
TGTAACCTGAGATGCTTGTATCTGAATCATATTTGCCTGCAGCTGATGCCGAAGTTGTAAGGACAGTGCCCAAAACGACTAAGGCTGCGAGGATAATGCAGAGAATACGAAAGTGTCTTTTCATAAATACAGCCCCTTTATAGTCAATATAATCTACATGTAGCTTAATAGATTGTTGTTATGCTACATATAGTATATTATGTTTTTTAGGGGCAGTCAAATTTTAAGAAAGGTTCCTTTTTCGAATTTACTCGAATATTCAAGGGATCTATCCAACGCATAAAGCGAGGATAGATCCCTTTGTGTATAGGAAAAATAATGTTGTAAGATAAGTATAACTACAGATAGTTAAATTATATAAGATATTGTGATTTTCAATTTAGAAAAACGTCTATCGCTAATCTATCATAGACATAGAGTTTTATTGAGTGTGATACATTAAATATAATTATTGCCTAATTGGAAGCCACGCCAGTACTCTTTGAATGCTGTCGTCCCAAAACTCCCAGTTATGTGTACCAGGGCTTTCATAATAGGTGAGATCAAATCCTTTCTCTTTGCAAGTTTTGTAAAATTTTTGATTATCTCTCCACAGAAAATCTTCAGTACCGCAACATTGAAAAATTTTGGGTTTCTCAGCTTTTTTGCTACAATTATCCATAAGGTAATATAGGTCATTTTCTGTTTTCATAACGGGTTTTGGTCCGAATACTGCATCCCAAACTCGATTATCAATTATATTGGTCTGCATGAAGTTATCAATATCCACAACACCGGAAAGCGAAGCTACAGCGCCATATTGTTC
>DHPU01000032.1:0-6269 GCA_002407935.1 Peptococcaceae bacterium UBA5356 | reverse complement strand
CCTGCAATAAAAGTATCTTCCCGTCTGTCTGATACAAGAAAAAATTCATGTACAATTTTAGGCAATTCTTGACTGATAAATGCAAAATAAGGCAACCCATGTTTCATATCAGTATAAAAGCTTAAATCAACACGAGGCATAACTACTGCTAAATCAAGGGATTCGAGGTATCGTTCAATAGAAGTCCTGCGTAGCCAGATGGTATCGTCATCGCTTGCTCCATGCAACAGATAAAGTACTGGAACTTGATCTCTACCACTTTTTTCTTTATTCCAGATCTTATCTTTTGTTTTTTGTGGAAATATAACCGTCATAGAACTTTGGATTCCCAAAACCTCAGAATAAAAATGGCATTCAAAAAGCGCCACTATTCACATCTCCCTTGAATTTTTCCATTACCAGTAGCAGCGCCACGAATGGGTTAATCGCATTAAAGACTCTAAAAAGAAATAGTCGCCCCAAATACAGCATTCATCAATTCCTTTCGCCTCAGGAATGGAATAAACAGCGTGTTTCAGAAGACCATTAGATTCATTTGCATCTACAAGGTAATGATCAATTAGTGAATTCACAATGCAAAAAGCAGCTTTTTCATAAACTTTGCGCCGAGAATCCAACAAGGGAAGTTCATTCAAATATTGTAGCAAACCGCAAACTGCGATTGCTGCAGCAGAACTATCACGTTTTGTGCTTTCATCCGTAAAAATCAGATCCCAGTACGGAAAATTGGGGATCTTCTGCAGGGTCTCGGGATGGACGCCAGGCTTTCCGGCAGTCAGGACCACACTATGTAGCGGATATCCGGCGGAAGTCGGCAGGAAGATAGGTTTTCCTCATTTGTAACTGTCAAATAGGTTGGCGTATCGAAAGATGCAGCAAGAAGTGAGAGAATACTTCTAATCACTAAAGGATCAAAAAGAGTCTTTTAGGTAGATTGGAGCATTCCTGTAACGGGTAAAATCTGAAGATTGCAAAAAAGGAGGAGGCCCCCTACAATCAAAGTACACAAACAGGGTCATAGCCCTAAGTACGTTGAGATTGAAAGGAGCATCCGAAAATGAGTTTAACACAGAACGAGAAAATCCGGCAAGTGACGGAAGCAACGATGGTGATCGGTGTGGATATTGCCAGCGAAATACATTAGGCGAGAGCGTTCGACTGGCGCGGTATGGAACTCGGGAAGGTCATCAGCTTTGAGAACAGCGCAAAGGGCTTTCAGCAGTTTACGCGCTGGCCATCGAAACTAGTGCGAGCAGCATGGAATCAATGAGAAGACATACTACTATTGGCAGCGCCGAATCTGGAAATCCATGAAGGGAACGCAGGATAGCCGATTCGTTCAAATCCCGGTTAAACCAGCGATTGAGGAAACGGTAGCTGCGAGAATCCACATAGGTGAAACAGAAGAGGAAATCTACTCCGGGGCCGACGCTGCCCTGGCAGAAGTGATCTGTCGATCGCTCAGACCATGCTAAACGATTTTGTCAAAGCAATAAAATCTATATTGCCTGCGGATATACGGATCTCCGACGCGGAATCGACGGGCTGGCCGGTATCATTCAGGAGCAATTTCATCTTGACCCATTTACCAGCGCACTGTTTCTGTTCTGTGGAAGGCGCAGCGACCGAATTAAGACGCTGTATTGGGAAGGCGACGGATTTGTCCCGTCGCTGTCATACAGGAACCACAGAATGTCGTCCCCGGTCTTCTGCGCAATGATGGTACTTCCATCGAAAAGGTAGCTTGTGGCCACCCATCTACTGTTTTGCCCGTGCGGATTCCGTCGCTGTTGTAAGAGTAGCTGATGCTTTTGCCGTTTGCCGCAGCTGTTCTCAGCTGTTCTCTGTCATCACCATTAAGTTTAGCGCTTACGATATGACAAAGGGCACCCGGGATTAACCGGATGCCCTTTATATTTTTTCAAAATACTTTAGCATTTGATATAGACTGCGACCTTTTAGGCCGGTTTCATCGGGATCAAGCGGCCTATCCCAGAATTTAACGAAGCCATTTCTCTCATAAAAATTTGTCAGTACTCTTTTATGCTCACATTCGACATAAACAGTTTTTCCTCCCAATAGCGAAAGTGCTCTTTTCACACTGTCCAAAGCAATTTTTAAGAGTTCGTCTCCGTTTATTAGACTATTATATCCATGATTAAAGTTTTTTCCAAGCTGCCCCAAGAGTGGAGACGGTATAATAATAGATTTACTAGTAGCGTCATATTCTCCAAACTTAGTTAATCTGTGAAATAGGGTCTTTGAAATAGAAGATGCTTGTACCATCAATACCTTATTCGCTAAGGTATAATATCCAATAAGAGCGTTTGACCGCCTAAATGAAGTAAAAACCAAGAACGTAGATGATATAGAGCACTTTGTAAACTGTACTGCTTTATGTAATAAAAAATATTCTACGTCTGGAGCCAATGGACAACGAAAATCGGAGAGAATAAGATTAGTTTTATCCTCCCCAAGTTCTTGCATCATTTGTGATAGACTAATAATTGCGAATCCGTCCACTTATCTGCCTTCAAACATACGCTTAATTGAACTTCCTTTGACCTCATGCACTTTGCGCCTTATTGAAACGTGCACATGTCCCTTATTCTGCGCATGCTCAAGAGCCTCGGCTAAAGACTCAGCAGCTGCATCGTTGTCAACGACTATATTTTTTAAAATACTTTTTGTTGCCATACATATTATCCCTTCTATGTTCGCTTCGTTTAGTAACCAAAGAACATTGCATCGACTACCACCGACTAAAGTCAGTGGCATGCAGGGCAATGGACAACGGACAATGTCCATGAACTGCACTTCGCGTAGATAGGGACCGCTCGCTGCATTTGCCAAAGTAAACCCAGTGGAAGCCGTCTAGTTACCAACGCCTTTAACGTCCCCAGGTTGCCAAAGGGACGGGAAATTATTGCCGTCTATTCCATACCATGACTGAATCATGGGAATTCCGGCCCGAATTCATTAAAAGCGGCTGCTACAACACACTATGCCTATTACCGCTTTGATTATACACCTAATTTAAGCGAAATCAAGAGTGGTTTCTTGATAAACAGCGGAGTGGTAGTATAAATAGGCATGAGTGTCAATATGTAGTAGTATTTTAAAATTTTAGCTTGTCCTGTGGAAAAAAGCAGATCTTTGGCTTAGATTTTCATGTCCAACCCATAGAAACGCAGATATACAGTCGCTGTCGAAAAAGAGCGAATCAGTCAAGCAGTTCGCCCCCTTCGCTTTCTTCCCCATATACAAGGTCAGACCGGAAAGCAGACAGCAATAGTTCGTCATACTTACCGCTGGATATTAATCCCTGTTCAAGTGCTTTATCTGCTTGCTGAATATAGTAACCATATGTTTTATATTACTTATCTTTTGGAGTCGATCTATAGAGCGTATCATCATAGCCGAGACGAACAGCAGACCGGATAACATTTTTGCGCATCGAATCGGCTTCTTGCATTGTCAATTCATTTTCACCGATCAGTCTATAAAGGATAGCTTGGCGACTGATGCTAAAATATTGTTCCAACCGCACGACGTCATTAAGTGAAAGCTTGCTGGAGCCGGATTTTTTTAATCGCTTGATTACATCCGATAAGGCATCCGGCGGCATAAGCAGATAAGACGCGAACTGATCGGCTTGCTTTTCCCTTTCACTTCCTACACCAATTGTTTTCGCACAAACCGCAGTTGACTCGTCATCATCAAAATACAGGTGATATAATTCGTGTGCCATTGAAAAATGTTGCCTGCCGAGCGTCATTGTTGAATTGATAGCGACTACATTATTGCCGGTTCCCCTGATACAAACGCCGCTTATATTATTACCCATCGGATAATATACGATTGATAGCTTCTCGATTGTATATGCCAAAGCGAATATATCGATGGGTGAAGTGGTATCTTCTCCGAGTTCTTTTCGCAGGCTGAGAGCTTTTTTCCATAAATCCATCTTATCCATTGGCATGTTTACCCTCAAGCAATTGTGTCATAAAATTGCAATTCAAGGCAATCCTGTTTATGGCACTGAGTGCTTCCAAGTCGCCGTCGTCAATTTTGCTTGCCCGGAACGCAAAAGACAATGGTTTAGCAGTGGTATCTGATTCTTCAAACGCAGATACCTGTACGCTAAATAATGCCGCAAGTTTGTCAAGCATATCTGAGGTGAGCGAGCGTTTTCCCTTCTCGACCATAGACACCAAACTCTGGTCTACCTTGAGGTAATTAGCTACGTTGCTCTGTGTAAGACCGCTACTCTCGCGCAGGGATTTTATTCTCGCACCGATTGTTTCAGCAGGTTTGTTCATAGTGGTGCCGCTTTTTCTATTATATTATATTCAGCATTTGTCATAATGTCAATGAATATAATATTATTTTTATGACAATACCTTGGAATTATTTTTTCCTGAGCATCACACTTATATACGTCAGAAACTCTCCACTTACGAGTGCACTTTTTATCGACTGTATTCGGAAGCTTAATTCTCAAGTTCCTAAGGTGCAGCAGAAAATTATCCGGGCGCCGGTTACCGCGTTCGTTAAATGTTGAATATACGTAAGTACAAAATTGATCCAACATCCTGCATAGATTCGCGTCTGACGGCTTCTAAGCGCATTAGGCTTCCTTTACTATCCTTAATTTAAAACGTGCCTGAAGGCTTTCCTGACGATTCTACAGGCATTGTGAGTATCTTTTACGATAATACCTGTTTTTGGGATATCCGTTAAACAATTTTTTTCTCCGAAAACATGTAGTTTTCAGAAATTATCCGATGCTGTAATCTTATATTCGTCTAATCTCAATCTATCTCTCTTTATCTCTCTATTTTTCATCTTTCCTCAAGTTGAGTTATAACCTATAGCTTAGATAAATTCCTGTACTTTGTTTAGCACTAAGCTATAGTTAAGCAGATAACTATCTTAGTGGAATCAGCCCAAAGACTGCAATCCCAAATAGATAATGCCAACTACAAAATCTGTAGTTGTCATAGTAGGTGATAGCTATGTGGTGTTGGGATAGTTATCTTCACCAGTCCGTCCCTTCAGTGTTTTTTGTCTTTGGGCTGATATATATATTATTATATTATCTATAGTATAATAGAGTATAAGAGATAAGGTCAAGTGAAAGGTCAAGGTCGTTAAGAGAATAAGCTGTAGGAGACACTAAAAGTTTCGTTTTCCGCGCAGTTCTTTGAAATATTATTTGTTAAGGATTTTGCAAGGTCCATATTTTTTACATCTCCTTTTGGAAATATTTATGCGGTACTTCGCAATCGCATTAGTGCTTGTTTTCTGATAACTGGATTCGTCGATTTTGATTCCCAGTAATACACTAACCAATTTTCCCGTAAATCCTTTTCTTTAAGATATCTTTTGATTGCTGCTTTCCTCGCTTCTTCACGTTTTACCTCCCTGACTTTTGGGTCAGGATCCTGGTGGAAGAATTCAACGAGGATGTAATCTTCCGTCACGTTAATTGATTTTTTCTTAAAAAGTAATTCAGAATAGTTTCCAACTGCGATAAAGGTACCGATACTATGCAGCTTGATTACCTTGATAAATTTGTTCTTATCAAGGTCCATAAGCATCTTATTTGTGGTAATTGGCGTGCATTGCCATTTATACGCCAGTGTTTTTAGCTTTAGCTTTGGGGAACAGCGCAGGCCGTTATAGAGCGCCATAAAGGCGGAATCCTTTGTGATGCGATACCCCTGGTAATTGTAGATCAGGTTCATCCAAATGGAAATCAGTATGTCACGTTCCGAAAAACGGCCCGTATTGCTGAAATATTTTCTGATACTGAAGATGTTGAGAAAAATGAAGCCTCTGCTTTTGTTTATGGTACCTGTTTCGATACTGGTTGTCTTTTTTGAGTAGGTCCACAAGCACTTATACAACAGAGCATAAACGTAGATGGAATTGCAGCATACCAGGTACTGGATCAGTCCTTTTTGGGAAAGAACATCAAGTGCCTCAATGCACTGTTTTCTGTTCTTAACACCAAAAGCTGCTTCCAGTTCATGAAATGTCGTCTTGAGGTAAGCGTGCTTCGGCATTCTCTTTCCATTCTGAAGCAGGCAGTAAGTGTGCGCATGTGCTATAATCCAGACATAGTCAAACAGCCCGCAATTATGCCGGTTTGAGATGCCGAGTCGGACAACTCTGTCGATGACCTCTCTTGGCATCTTCTTATTTGGCAGCAGCGGGGTGCTGATGGCCTCTGGAGTCTTAGTCGTTTCAGTTTTGTAGAGAAG
>DHPU01000058.1:6133-7160 GCA_002407935.1 Peptococcaceae bacterium UBA5356 | reverse complement strand
ACTGTAATTCATGGAGCTAGAATTTTGAATAACGACACATTTAATAATGAATAGAAATGGCAGGTTTATTACACATTCCCGATATACACATACTTCAAGCTTTGCCGGGCGAGTTGCGCCAGTTCCATCAGCCTTTCTTTGTTAAGTGGCTGGGGTTCCGGCATATGATAATCCGGGTGGTGTCTGCTTAGATGCAGGGGAATATCCTCGGAGACGGAAGCGAGCCATTGGGCGAGTTCCGCAATCTCCTTTTCGTCGTCGTTATAGCCGGGGATCAGCAGGGTGGTTACCTCTACATGGCAGGCTGAAGCACCGAGGGCAATGGTTTGTTTAACATAATCCAGTTTCCCTTTGCACATCTTGTGGTAGAAGTTTTCAGTGATGGCTTTTAAATCAATATTCATAGCATCAATATAGGGGAGCAGCTCTTGGAGTGGCTCCCTATTTATATAGCCGTTAGTGACGAGAATATTTTTTAGTCCTTGTTTATGGGCAAGGACGGCACAGTCATAGACAAATTCATACCAAATCGAGGGTTCGTTGTAGGTGTAAGCGAGGCCTATATTGCCTAGTTTAGCAGCTTCCCGGGCGGTGCTCACCAGTTGCTCGGGGGTGAAGGTTTCCGCCGGGGGTTGCTGTTGGGAGATGCGCCAATTTTGACAAAAGGAGCATTTCAGGTTGCAGCCAAAGCTTCCGGCAGAGAGAATCAGACTGCCCGGCCGAAAACGCTTTAACGGCTTTTTCTTAATGGGGTCAAGAGCCAGTGAGGTTACTTGACCATAATTCAAGGAAGCGAGTTCCCCGTCAATATTCCGGCGTGCTAGGCAAAGCCCTGTTTGTCCGGGCTTAAGTTTGCAGCCGTGGGGACAGAGCAGGCATTTGACGTTCCTGTCCGAGCTTTTTTCATAGTATTTGGCCGGGTATTTTATTTGCGGAGCCATGTTCAACACCACCCTATTCCTTTATCATCTTTCCCACTATATTCACTAACTATTGATCATATATCAATCATTGATTAGTCAATTAC
>DHPU01000058.1:0-5970 GCA_002407935.1 Peptococcaceae bacterium UBA5356 | reverse complement strand
TACCACGTGTCCTGTGCTCATAGTATATTCCGGTTTTAATGATAACGGGTCACGGTGAATTTGCTGATTTCGTATGTATCATAGGGGTCGATTCCGGCTTTTTGGCAGGCAATATCCAGCTGTTCTTCCACGGTGTCTACCCCTTCGAGATCCGGCAGTAAAAGGCCTCTGCGCCCGCCTTTACTGACAATGACCCCATATTTTTTCGGGTCGAGTTCGGTCTTGCTTTGCACGGGTAGCGGTTTACCCAGTACATCGACGCTGTATTCCAAAAAAGGTAATTCATCCGCAGTGACCGGGGAAAAACGCGGATCCTGGGTTCCGGCACTGATCGCATTTCGTCGGATTTCTTCTGCAAGGCAAGCGGTGGTAGGAGCGGTTGTCCCGATGCAGCCTCGTAGTTCACCAAATTTTTTCAGCGAAACAAAGGCACCGGCTCTTTCCGTCCATAAGCTCTGCACATTGTTTCCAACGATAATATCAGCATCTTTAGTTTCGGCGTTGTCGATCTGCAGATTTTCCCGGAGCCAATCCTCTTTTTTCAGAGGCTTGATTCGGCCATTTTGGACATATTCCTCTAAAGTTTGTCTGGCCAGTTGTACATAAATACTGCTTGTTCGTCTTTTCTCCGCCAGTTCCCTACTTAGATGGTCAAGGGGGCAGTGGGCTTCATTTTTTTCATCTTCTCCATCTTCTTGTTCGCGAGTCGCAAGTTTTTCGGGTAGGAACTTGGCAACGCAATAGCCGATGCCGAAGGGGGCTTCATAAGATAATACCTGTGGCTGAGGGCTTTGCCCGTCCATAGCTCCAAGCAGCACGATGAGGGAGCGGTAACCACATTCTGCTGCTTTTTTTCGCACGTTATGGTCAATGCTAAATAAGGCGGGGATGTTTCCTTGCCTTAGTTTTTCTACGATCAGCTCGTCAAAAGCAGCCCCTTCGGGGCAAGCACCATAAGGGCTTTCTTCATTAACCCGGTGGGACAGATCGCCGCTGGCTACGATCACGATTCTTTTACCGAGGTTTATGGCTGCCTGCTTGATAACTTGTCCTAATTGGTAAAGATGCTGCAGATCTAGGGCAGAAGGAGCCATGGCTACAAGCGGAAAGTCTTTATAAACGGAGCTTAAGTAGTACAGCGGTACAACAGTGCCGTGGTCAAGTGTATTTTCCAGCCCGTTCTGGCGCATGGTGTCACTGTCTAATCTGCCGCCGGGGAGCCTGGCGGCTTTCATCAACTGTTCGATTTCCGCCAGTAAGGCTGTATCCTGCGGAAAAGAGACGTTGCAGTTGGAGCCGAACCGTTTTAAATCCCCCTCTAAAACAGGACTGTTATACATGAAGATAAAGTCGCTGAACATGGGGGCATGGGGAGAAAGCAATACGACCGTGTCGGGACGCAGGTTGTCTATTTTTTGGGCAACTGTTTTTAAGGCGGAGATGGTTTGGGTTGCTGCTGCCTCTTGACCCTTACCTACCTCCGGAACGATTACCGGGGGGTGGGGCAGGAGAAAACCCGCGCAAATGTGACCACAAAGATTACCACCGTGCCTATTTTTTTTCGTTTCCATCAAAACACCGTCCTTATTTTACTATATTTATATTTATTCTTAATTATAGCTCATGTTTTCTGGAGAATAAACTTGTGGTAAGATACTGATGTGATAAACCTTCTGGGAAGGTACTACAGTAAAGGGTTAGGAAAGGGGTAAGAAGCATGGGAGATTTTTTAGCAAAACATTTTGTGAAAAATCATCACGATCTGCAAAATACCCAGGTACGTGTCCAGTATGGGAAAATGAGCAGTTTCGTGGGCATTTTTGTTAATGTATTGCTTTTTGTCATTAAGTTTGTGACCGGCAGGGTGTTTCATAGTGTGGCGATAACGGCTGATGCCGTGAATAATCTTTCGGACGCGGGTTCATCTGTAATTTCGCTGGTGAGCTTTAAAATATCCGGTAAACCGGCGGATAAGCAGCATCCCTTTGGCCATGAACGGATCGAATATCTTGCTTCTTTGGTAGTTGGACTTTTTATTCTCTTACTTGGGCTGGAATTACTCAAAACATCCTTTGGCAAAATTCTGCATCCTGATGTAATTAGTTTTAGCCTTCTTACGGTGGGGGTGCTGTTGTTTTCTATTGGTGCCAAGCTCTGGCTGTATAAATTTAATCAGAATTTAGGCAAACGCCTTGATTCTTCAATGATGAAGGCCACAGCTGCCGACAGCCTTTCCGATGTGCTGGCTACTTCCTCTGTTTTGCTTTCTACGATTATCAGCCCATTGCTGGGCTTTCAGCTGGATGGGTATATGGGTGTTGCCGTCTCGCTCTTGATTATGTTTTCCGGTATAAATATCTTGAAGGAAATGTTGGATACTTTGTTAGGACAAAAGCCTTCCGAGGAGCTAGTCCATCAGCTTGAAGAGTATATTCGAAAATATGAGGGAGTGCTGGGAATTCATGATCTGGTCATTCACAGCTATGGGCCGCGGCGTTCGTTTGTTTCCGTCCACGTGGAGGTGGATGCTCGCAGGGATATTTTAGAAAGCCATGATTTGATTGACAATATTGAGCGGGAGATTGCGCGGGATTTGGATATTCATTTGGTAATTCACATGGATCCGCTTACGATGGACGACCCTGCTGTATTAAGATTGCGGGATATGACGGCAAAGATCGTTTCGGAGATTGATGCTTCTTTATCTATGCATGATTTTCGGGTAGTCAAAGGGGTCACCCATACTAACCTGATTTTTGATATAGTCATTCCTTATCAGTGTCCCAAGAAGGACCCGCAGGTAATTGAGGAGATCACTCAGAAAATAAAAGAAAAAGAGCAAAGTTTATATGCGGTGATCACCATTGACCGGTTTTATGTTTAAGAGGATCGGATGCTACAGGGTCAATTGAAAAGTTAAATTCCAGTTTGCAAAAGTAATTTCCACTTGAGACAAAACAGGGGTGGAATTTAACTTTTCAATTAAGTTTGATAAGTTACTATCTATGGCGGATGAGTAATCTGGTCTATTTTGAGCACGGAAAGAATTATAATGATTATTTGAAAATTAAAGTGACGTTACAGAACCCACAGGAATAGGAAAGATAGTAAAATTATTGATTGATATCATAGCACAAAAAAGGTATAATATGATTAGAATATTGCTATAGACGAGGAGTTGATATCATGCAGATTAAACCATCCGCAAGTATTCGACAAAACTATAATGAAATCGCGGCTTTGTGCAAATCATCTGGTGAACCTGTTTATCTTACCAAAAACGGCGAAGGCGATTTAGTGGTTATGGATATAGAGGCGTTTAAGCGCCGTGAAAAAATGCTACAGCTGAGGGAAGAATTGTTGGCAGTTGAGGAAGACCGTCTGGCTGGTCGTAGCGGGAGCACACCAGATGAACTGGACATATATCTGGAAAGTATCATTAATGAGGTGGAACATGAAAAATAAACCTCAATATAAAGTTATTGTTTCGGATCGTGCCCGTCAGATGCTGGCGGGCCATGTTCAGTTTCTGACTCAGAAAAGTCCCACCGCTGCTCGGAAAGTAAAAAAAAACTTAATGGATGCCATTCGCTCCCTTAATCAAATGGCAAAACGTTTTCCATTTTTGGAGGCTGAATTTATTCCACCGAATAAATATCACAAAATGTTCGTGGAAAAATGGTATCTGATTTTGTATCAGATCAAAAACCAGACGGTGTACGTTGATTATATTGTGGATTGCAGGCAAAGTTATAGGTGGCTGGTGCGATAGTAAAAGGGGTGAGATGATGATGAACTGGCAACATCTTCAAACTTATAATGAGGTACCAACACAAGCTTTTGAAACTATGTGTAATCAATTGTTTGAATTGTGGTGTAAAAAATATCCTGTTTTGCACTATATAGTTTTTTACCGGGAAAATCTCGGATGGGAATCAAGGGCGAGCGGAGCGAGTTCATCTTGACCCTTGATTCCCTCACAACACCCAAATCCTTTTGTATGGTGGTTTGTTAATTAAACCACTGCTCTATCCTTTGTATATCTTTGTGCTTGAGTTTACCGATATCTGTCCCCTTGGGAATGAAGCGGCGTATCAACTTATTAGCGTTTTCATTTGAGCCACGCTCCCATGAACTGTAAGGATGAGCATAATACAAATTAAGTCTTTTCTTTTGAGGGTCAAGGATAGAAGCTTCTAGCTCAGTACTGTTTAAAAATTCAGGACCATTATCTACTGTGAACGTTTTGAAGTACTTTGAAAAATTCTCACCGTGCTTTTTTTCTAATTTATCAAGTTCCTTTTTTACTGAGGCTTGTGTCTTATCGGGCATTTTACGGATTATTTCTTTCCTGCGGCTTCTCTCCGTTAGTACCAATAAGGTCGCCCCACTTCCGCCCTGTTTACCTACAACACAATCCATTTCCCAGTGACCGTATTCTTCCCGGTCCTCTATATGTAAAGGTCGTTCTTCAATGCTAGTCCCCTTTAGGTTTTTGTGGGCTATTCGCACTTTTTGGTACTGCCGCTTTTTCTTATCACATTTTACCGATAGATCTCTGTTGCTTATATTGGCAAACACTCCTTTGTCTATATAACTGTAAAGCGTTTTTGTGCAGATGGTAGTATCAAATTGTAAGCCCTTCGCCCGTATTTCCCCTATTACTGCATCCGGAGAATACTTATCTTTAATTATTCTATTTTCTATATGATTAGCTAGTTTATGGTCGTGACCTATCTTTAGCCCTGCCCCTTTATTAGATGCCACCTGCTCATACTTACTATGCCCTACATCGGCACAATATCTTTCTGAATAGGTTAAGTCACTATTTAGCAGTCTAACTGTTCCTCGGATAATTTCACGTTCTATGGTTCGTCTATGCCTCCCCAGTATTGAGGCTATCTCCGTTGGCTTCTTTCTATCCTTTAGTAATATTTCGATTTGATAGCGTTCTCTTTCACCTTAGAGTATAATTTTAATTGGCAAAGATAATAAAAAAACAGGAAGAGAGTAAAACCCTCTTCCCTACATACAAACTTACCTGTAATATTAATTTGGACAAAAAACACTCAGGAGGTTTGTATGATGAAAGAAATGTTATCAGAAAAAGGACTAGACTTCAATGCTTTAGAGAAAGAGATTTTCAAAATTGGGTGTGAAATTGCGGCTAACTTGTTGGAGCAGGTTCTAATCCGAATTGATGAATACCTTGAAGCGACACGGGATAAGAAAAAGTACCGCCATAAGGGAACCCGGGCAACAACCTTAAAAACACTGATGGGGGAGGTTTCCTATAACAGGACAGTGTATGAAACAGAGCTTGAAAATGAAGAAAAAGCCTATGTCTACCTGCTGGATCAGGTACTTAAGCTTGAAACATTTGGGAAGGTAACAGCGAGTTTGGTAACAAGGGTTGCCGAAAGCGCAAGTGTTTGCTCCTATCGAGAAACAGCGGCTAAGGTTAGCGGCATGACTGGGCAGACCATTAGCCATGGGGGAGCGTGGAATGTTATTCAGGAGCTGGGAAAAAGGCTTTCGGAAGGGGAAAAGGCGGATGCGCGATTGGCAAAGGACAATCAAGGCAGAGGCAATATCGTTACGCCAATATTGTTTGAGGAAGCAGATGGAGTCTGGATTAATATGCAGGGAAAAGATCGGCCGAAAAAAGGCAGAAAGTGCGAAATGAAAATGGCGGTGGCCTATGACGGTTGGGAGTTAAAAGGAAAAAACCGTTATGCCTTGAGGAACAAGGTAATGGTATGTGGTTTTGAAGAATCAAAGGAATTTCAGAGAAAAAAAGAGGGAGCTATCGCGGCAAAATTCGATACCGATGAAATCACAATTAGAATTCAAAATGGAGACGGAGGAGGCTGGATCAAGGGAGGTCTTGTAGATGCAGATGTACATTTTCAACTAGATCCGTTTCATAAAAACCGTGAAATCCTAAATGCATGACGAAAATCTTCAATT
>DHPU01000031.1:14557-35486 GCA_002407935.1 Peptococcaceae bacterium UBA5356 | reverse complement strand
GGAATTTAACTTTTCAATTGACCATTGTCGTAAAAACGCAGAGAAAGGTTCTTGCTCCGCCCAGAAATTATTGACTTCTAACCAGTATCTCGGCTAGAATTAATTAAAATCATGAATTCTTTTCACTTTTAATTCATTTGTTCGAGGAGGTATCCCTTTGTCCAAATTTTTAGCTACACTCCACAATAAAATACTGCTAGGTGACGGAGCCCTAGGAACCATGCTGGTGAAGGAAGGCCTGCCCCCCGGCTATAATCCGGAACTGTGGATGCTCTCCCATCCGGAAAAGGTGCAAAACATCACCAAAGCATACCTTGCCGCGGGCTCCGAAGTGCTACAAACAAATACCTTTGGAGCTAACCGTTTAAAACTGCAAGAATATAACGCTCAAGATCGGGTAAAAGAAATCAATCTTACGGCCGCCCGCTTAGTAAGGGAAGTTGTAGGAAATAACGCTTTTGTTGCCGGAATTGTGGGCCCTACCGGCTATTTTCCCGCCCCTCTCAGCGAATACACGTGGGTTCAGCTAGTAGAAGTCTTCCGGGAACAGGTGGAAGCCCTCCAAGCGGGAGGCGTAGATTTTCTCTTTCTGGAGACCTTTTCCGATTTAGGAGAAGCCCGGGCCGCCCTTTTTGCGGCGAAGAATTATACAAGCCTACCTGTCGCTTGTTCCCTAACCTATACCAACGGAAGAACCCTCACCGGTACCGATCCCGAAACTGCCGCCGTGGTGCTGGAAGCGATGGGAGCAGACCTGCTAGGTGCCAATTGTTCCACCGGTCCTCAAGAGCTGCTACCCATTATGGAAGCCTACCAAAAAGCAACCCGCCTCCCTCTTCTGGTAGAACCCAATGCGGGACTGCCCGAACTGGTGGAAGGACAAACCGTATATCGTGAAACGCCCACGAAGATGGCGGAGTTTGTTAAGCCCTTTTTGCAGTTAGGAGTCAGACTAATCGGGGCTTGCTGTGGAAGTACTCCGGCTCATATTAAAGCTATGGGGGAAAAAGTACTTACTTTTAATAAAAATACGGCAACTTCTAATGCAACGGTAACGGCAACTGGTCATGCTGCAACTGAAAATAATGATCCCCTTAATAGTTCTGTTAATCACCCCTTCCCTTTCCCCACTCGTCTAGCCAGCCGTTCCAAAGTTATTACCCTAGGCTCCAGTGAATTGCCGCGCCTAATTGGCGAAAGGATTAATCCTACGGCGCGTAAAACAATTGCCCAAGCCTTCCGAGAAAGCAAATGGGATCTCATCCTGCAGGAAGGCTATGAGCAAGTAGAAAAAGGAGCACAACTCCTTGACCTTAATGTCGGTGTCCCCGGACTCGACCAAGGCGAACTTCTCCTGCAAGGGATCCGACAATTACAAATGGCCCTAGATACCCCTTTAGTCTTAGACTGCACCAACCCCGCCGCCTTGGAAAAAGGGTTGCAGGAATATCAAGGGAAAGCGCTGATTAATTCGGTTAATGGGGAAGAAGAAAGCCTAGCAGCTATTCTTCCCTTAGCGAAAAAATATGGGGCAGCCGTTCTGGGGCTTACCCTTGACGAAAACGGGATTCCTGAAAAAGCCGCAGACCGCTTTAAAATCGCCGAGAAAATAGTAGCACGGGCTAACTCACTCGGTATCCCGAAAGAAAACATTTTAATTGACTGCTTAGTGCTCACTGCCGCTGCCAATCCCGCCCTTACTTTAGAAACAATCAAAGCGATTGCCTTGGTCAAAGAACACCTCGGGGTTCCCTGTGTGCTGGGGCTTAGTAATGTTTCCCACGGACTACCGCAACGCTCTTGGCTAAACAATACTTTTTTGGCACTAGCCTTAGGGGCAGGTCTAGATGCGGCCATCGCCAATCCTCATGACACAAGAATCGGGGAAACGTTGGCTGCGGGAGCACTTTTAACCGGACGTGATCCGAGTGCGGAAAACTATCTGCAGGCAACAGGTAAAGCACTCGAACTGTCCTCTACCCTAACTGCCGGAACGGGAAACGATACCGGTAATACTGCCGCTAAAGGAAAACCGCTTTCCCTGACTACGCTCCATGACTATATCTTGCAAGGACAAAAAGAGCCGATCATTCCTTTGCTGGAACAACTCCTTGCCCAAGCAAATCTTGAACCGCTCACAATTATTAACGAAGGAATTATTCCGCCCTTAGAAAAAATCGGGGAGCTTTTTGCCCAAGGAAAGGTCTTTTTGCCCCAATTAATGCTCGCTGGTGATGCGGTCAAAACAGCCTTTTCTTATCTGCAAGTCCATTTCCCGGCCTCCACCGGAGAAAACAAAGGCACTATTGTGATCGGTACGGTCAAAGGTGATGTGCACGATATCGGCAAAAATATCGTGAAAGCCTTACTGGAAAACCACGGCTACAAGGTAATCGATTTAGGTAAAAATGTCCCGGCTGAAGCTTTTCTGGAAGCCGCGCAAAAAGAAAAAGCTCAAATTGTTGGGTTGAGTGCTCTCATGACCACGACGATGGTTGAAATGGAAAAAATTATTGTGGAAATCAAAAAAGCGAAACTGCCGGTACAGGTTATGGTGGGAGGGGCAGTCGTAACAGCAGAATACGCTCGGCAAATTGGGGCAGACGGTTACGGTAAAGATGCCGTGGAAGCGGTTAAGGTTGTCCGTACCCTTTTGCAGAAAGCTAACTAGTAAAAGGCTAACTAGTGAAGTCTAATCGGTGAAGTCAGCTCAATTAAATTGCAGAGTAATAATTCAAAACAGTAATGATTCAAAACAGTAAATGAAGGAATGAAGCGGATATAGAGGAATATAAAGAAGGAACAGAGGCAGGCGGTATTTATGAAGTTATTTAAAATTCCTTTAAACTTAACGTATGATGAGGTTCTGCCCTTTCTGGGAATCACCGGGGAAGCTTCGCCGCGCGAACAGGAACTGATTCTGCATTATTTAAAAGTTGTGCAGCAAAAAGCACACGCCGTCGGTACCTGGAAGGTTTTTGCGGTGGAACGTCATGAACCGGGAAAAATCATTCTAAAAAACTCCACGTTAATTTTAGAGGGACAGAGCACTACGGCACATTTCCAAACTTGCAAAAAAGTCACCCTGTTAGCGACAACACTGAGTTCGGAGCTTGATCTTTATCTCACCCGATTAAGCGAAGAGAATCCGGCTTATGCCCTTATTTTTGATGGGGTAGCTTCTGCCGCCGTGGAATATCTTACCGAGCAATTAGATCAATACCTTTCCGGTGAAATTAGACACAAAGGCTATTTCCCCACCGCCCGTTTCAGTCCCGGCTATGGTGACTGGCCCTTGCACTGGCAAAAAAACTTTTTAGAAAGCCTTGACGCCGCAAAAATCGGGCTAACTACCACTCCCCATTATCTGCTGCAACCTATCAAGTCTGTTACCGCGGCCTTGGGCTGGAGTAACATTCCCATCGAGAGAAGCTATTCCTCTCCTGCCCCTGCTCCCGCTAAAAAACCCTGTCGCAGTATGAATACTTGCCCTTATTGTACCTTGGCTTCTACTTGTCCGGAGCACCTCCCAACTTCCGAATCATAACAGGTTAACGGGTCTAATTTGAGTATGCATAAATTCCCTCTCAAAGTGACAATATAACAGCAAAGTACAATCAAAGTAGAATCAAAATACCAAAATAAGGGGGAACTAAAAATGACCGAAAAACCGCCACGAGTTAATCCCGTTGTCAAATGTGTTGTCAATACCTGTAATCATTACGTCCCCGGTGACCTGTGCGTTGCCGAAAATATCGACGTTTTACAACAGGACGTAAATAACATGTCACAAGATATTGACGATACAATGTGTAAAACCTTTTCCGAACGAAGCAGTATTCCTAATTACCTAGGTTCGCTGGATAATAAAAACTGGGACGGCCTTGTCTCCGCCTTTAAACCCGGCCCGCAAGTTACCCCGACTGTAACTTGTGTTATTAATACCTGTAAATATTGGGATCGCGGTGATATTTGCCTTGCCGAATCTATTGAAATTACCGGTAAAAGTGCTAAAGAATGCCAACAGACTAACTGCCAGACCTTTAGCAACAGAGACGAACAGTAAATCGGCAAACGAACAAATGAATAAGGCTTGCCAAAAGGGGCTCTCAATTGCTAAGATATACCTATATATAAAGATTCCCTGAACACACTTAAAAAAGGAGTTGTTACCCTTGTCTACTATCTCTAAAGAACAAGTTTTAAAACTTGTTTCCGAACATCATGTCAGATTTATCAGACTACAATTTACCGATATTTTAGGAATTCCGAAAAACGTCTCAATTACGGTTAACCAATTAGAAAAAGCCTTAAATAACGAGCTGATGTTTGACGGTTCCTCTATTGAGGGATTTGTCAGAATTGAAGAATCAGATATGTATCTTTATCCAGATCCGAATACCTTTGTTATTTATCCTTGGCGTACTTCCGAGGAAGGGGCGGTCGCCAGACTAATCTGTGATATTTATAATTCCGACGGGACACCTTTTGCCGGAGATCCTCGTTACATACTCCGGCGTGCTCTCAACGCCGCCAGTGAGATGGGCTATACTTTTAAAGTAGGCCCCGAAGCGGAGTTTTTCCTTTTCCACACTGCCCCGGATGGTTCACCAACTACGCTTACCCATGACCGTGCCGGTTATTTTGACCTTTCGCCGGTTGATTTAGGCGAAAATGCGCGACGCGAAATGGTCTTAACTTTAGAGAAATTCGGCTTCGAAATTGAAGCTTCTCACCATGAAGTAGCCCCTGGTCAACATGAAATAGATTTTAAATATTCAGATGCTCTGGATATTGCCGATAAAATTATTACTTTTAAAATGGTCGTGCGTACCGTTGCCCAACGGCATGGACTACATGCTACTTTTATGCCTAAACCTCTTTTTAATGAAGCCGGTAATGGTATGCACATGAATCAATCTCTTTTTAAAGGAACCAAAAATATTTTTTGGAATCCGCAAAAGCCAAATCAATTAAGTAGTGAAGCCTCTAGTTATCTGGCCGGAATCCTGCAACACGCCCGGGCTTTAACAGCCATCACTAACCCGACCGTGAATTCTTACAAACGGCTGGTACCGGGATACGAAGCGCCTATGTATATCGCTTGGTCTACTCAAAATCGCAGTCCCCTGATTCGAATCCCGGCTAAACGGGGCGTTTCCACCAGAATCGAATTAAGAAGTCCCGACCCCTCCTGTAATCCTTATCTTGCGCTTGCCGTCGTTTTGATGGCCGGACTAGACGGTATCAAAAACAATCTTCAACCGCCTGAGCCTTGTGAACGCAATATTTTCACAATGACCAGTTCGGAAAGAAAAGAACAAGGAATTAACTCCTTGCCCGGCACGCTTAAAGAAGCGTGGGAAGCCCTCTTGACTGATGAATTAATCAAAAACGCTCTCGGTCCACATGTCTTGGATCGCTATTTAGAGGCAAAGCAACAGGAATGGAATGAATACATGTCCAAGGTTCACCAATGGGAAATAGACCGATACCTTACCATGTATTAACCTTAGCATGTATTAACCTTTGGTATAGGTTAATATCTTCTTTAATAACTCTTCGGTTTTTTGCTCAACTCCTGTAAAATCAATAGCGGTAAAATAACATTTTTCCAGTTCTGCATGATATTTTTGCGCCGCTTTTAATTTATCCCAGGCACTATGCCGTAAAGAAGCAATGCGTTTTTTGGTCTCCCGGATTTCCGGTTCATAAACTTTTAGCAGCTCGAAGTTTAAACATTGATTAAAATCTATCTTTGTACAGTTTTTTAAGTTAGGAAGAACCTTGGCATCAAACTTAAGAGGCTCATTTACACGCAATAACCCCGTCTTCCGACCGGGGAAATAAACTAACTCTAACCGGGAGGGGATAAATGGGCAATGATAAGCCTCACAGGTAAGCCCCCACCCGTTTCCTAACCTGCAAATTAGTTCTAAAAGTTCTTCCTTCTCTGTAACCGGTTCTCCTTCCAAAAGATATAAAGTACAGGCATCCTGCAAAATACTGGCGAAATAATGGACATACCCCCCGGGCGTATTAGCACTGCCAAAAAGCCGTCTTAAAGCAGCAAAACGAGCAAACTGTGGTTTCTCCTTTGCCAAAAGTTCAGTATAAATGTCATAAAACATTCGATTAATGACAAGGGGATTCAGTGCTTCCTGATAGTAACTTTCCAACTCATCTTGGGCAACTTTCGCTTCTTTTAAATAACTGTATGCTGCTTGAAACATCCGGGCTTTCTTTTTATTAATACTCTTAATTTGCTCCTTTACTTTAAATAACGCGTCTTCCTGCCAAAATTCACCCAGATTAATAATTTCATCTATCGCTCCGGGAGTTTTCGGATCAACGAGGTGAGGTGCGGTTCCGTCAATAATAGCAATCCGTAACGCGGGGAAAACAAGACCGTCCAAAGAAGTATTATCGGAAGAACAATAATGATATTCTGCATCGTATCCTTTTTCCCGCATCACCGCTCCTATTTTTTTCATCAACGTTGATTTTCCTGTCCCAGGGCCTCCTTTTAAAATGAAAGTTCTAACCGCAGCCGGATTAATAAAATGATAAAATGAATAAAAGCCTTCACCAGTATTATTTCCGGGAAACATTTTTTTAAGTTTTCCTTTTTTCATTTAAAGTTCCCCTTCCCTAATATTTAAACATCACAAAATGCGGCACTTCATAATAATATGTTACAAAATAATATGTTACAAAGCTTATTCTAGTTACAATGAAATTTTTATCATTTATAAAGGAATGGGGTTTTACTTTCCCTCATAAATGATAAAATGGATAGTAAGTTTAATCTCAAAATATCTAATAATTTGGAGGCGCTTATGTTTACTAATCAAATCAAAAAAACATTACAACAACCGAATGTGAAATTTAATCTCTCGGTTCCCGAACTGGTAGAAACAGCTGTCTGCAATAAAGAAGGCCGGCTTGCCGCTAACGGTTCTTTACGGGTAAGTACAGGTAAATATACCGGTAGATCACCTAATGACAAATTTTTAGTGCGGGATGAAAACACTAATAAAATAGTCAACTGGGGCAAGATTAATCAACCTATGTCTCCGGAAAACTTTCAAAAGCTCTTTACCGATGTAATGGCGTATTTAAATAATAAACAGCTCTTTGTCTTCGACGGTTTTGCCGGTGCCGACCCTCGTTATCGTTTAAGCCTTCGGGTGATTAATGATCGCGCTTGGCAAAATCTCTTTGCTCGTCAACTTTTTATTCGTCCTGCCCAAGAAGGACTATCCAACTTTGCACCTGATTACCACATTATTGCTGCACCAGGCTTTAAAGCGGATCCGCAAAAATATGGCACTAATTCCGAAGTGGCTGTCGTCCTTAATTTAACGGAGAAAATTATTCTTATTGTCGGCTCATCTTATGCCGGAGAAATTAAAAAATCTGTTTTTTCTTTAATAAATTATGAGCTTCCTCAAAAAAATATCTTATCCATGCATTGTTCCGCTAACGTAGATTCTAAAGGTAACTCTGCCCTCTTCTTTGGTCTCTCGGGCACTGGGAAAACCACCCTTTCCGCTGATCCGGAAAGACAGCTGATCGGTGACGATGAGCATGGCTGGTCTGAAGACGGCATCTTCAATATCGAAGGTGGCTGCTATGCCAAATGTATTGGCCTCAGCCCTGTTGAAGAGCCCCAAATTTACGGAGCCATTCGTTTCGGAACCGTACTGGAAAACGTTACTATTGACGAGAGCACTCGGGAAGTCGACTATAACAGTGCGGAAATCACTGAAAATACACGGGCTGCTTATCCCTTAAATTACATACCAAATTCTCGTATCCCTAGTATCGCCAATCATCCGCAAGTAATCTTTTTCTTGACTGCTGATGCGTTTGGTGTTCTTCCCCCGATTGCGATCCTTGATAAAAACCAAGCAATGTATCATTTTCTTTCCGGATATACCAGCAAGTTAGCCGGAACCGAAAGAGGAATTAAGGAACCCCAAGCTACCTTTTCCGAATGCTTTGGTGCTCCGTTCTTACCCCTACCTCCTGTCGAATATGCTAATCTGCTTGGCGAAAAAATGACTAAGCACGGAACCCATATCTATCTGCTTAATACAGGCTGGACAGGAGGTCCTTATGGAGTCGGCAGCAGATTTAAAATTCCCCACACCCGGGCCATCATTAAAGCGGCCTTAGATGGAACCCTTGAATCATTGCCTACACGTCTGGAGCCAATTTTCGGGTTTAAAGTGCCTCTCTCTTGTCCCGGTGTCCCCGATGAAATTTTTACCCCGGAAAAGACTTGGCCTGATCCGGAAAAATATCAGGAACAAGCGCACAATCTGGCTCTTCGTTTTAAAGAGAACTTTAAAAAATTCCAGGGTATCCCATCGGAAATCAGTAAAGCCTCACCTAAGTAAATCTACTGTCACTATATAATTTCACAAATGTTACCCTTGACATTATATCTTCCTCATGTTAAAATATTTTTTGCTGAGCATTAAAAGCAAGCAATGCGGAAGTGCTGGAATTGGCAGACAGGCACGTTTGAGGGGCGTGTGTCGTAAGGCGTGCGGGTTCAAGTCCCGCCTTCCGCACCATACACAAAAAATTAAGACCGCAGGAAATTTCCTGTGGTCTTTTTGCTATCCTTTTTACTATAATTTTATCTTGCAAACCTTTGCCAAACAGGGTTTACATATCTATATGTCTTGGCTAGGTTCTGGTATGTTCTGGCTTTATTAGTAGTAATTATAGTGGGTGTCCACGTTTTACTTATAGTCCTTGGAATCTTTTTTAGTTCAAAATAATTTATCACATTTGTGGTGGAGCTATTAGGGCTCTTAGTGAGCACAGAACTTTTCTCTCTTGTAGCAAAGTTCTTTACTAGATTAGATCCTATTTTAGTAAGAGCATTACCTGACCCGGACTGAGGTGTTAATGATTTGTAGCTTGTTTTGGGGGAAGATACTTTAACAGGTGCTTTTACCGTAGTTGGACCAGTTTTTACTGTAGTTGGACTAGTTGTAGGTGCTACATTATTATTGGCACTGGAGCTGCTAGAGCCACAACCATAACCTTTAGCTACCCAATTTTTAATATTCCGATCTGAGGGATCTATGGTATTATTTGCAGATGAACCAACTTTAATCGGTGACGAACAATTCCAAAACACATTATCATGAACCGTTACACCGGAACCGGAAAATGAATATGGTGCTACCCCGGTTTTTCCAGCCGTATCATGAATAATATTATGGTGAATGTTGATATTTTTCGCGGCATTCTGAACCTGTATACAACACCAGCCACCCAACTCCGGAGTACTTGAAAAATTATTATGATCTATTTCTATATTGACTGAACCATCAGTACGAACACCATTGTTAATTTGAACCATTATGTCACAATTATATATACGGCTATCCGTAGTATTAAAAAAACACACCCCATCATGGGCTGCGTTAATCCGAGAACTATGTATTGTCATCTTCTTGGAGTTGCGTATCCGTACTCCGTCATTCCATAACCATCTAGAGAATGTAACATGATGTACTGTACAATTACTGGCTCGCCTAAACTCTATGCAGTTTCTTCCATTTCCGTGTCCGCCATCGTTTTTTTGGCTTGCTGTACTAGTAAATCGCAGATAAGAGATTGTCACATTTGATACATCATTTCCAATCACATATGCGCAATTTGTTTCATTTTCCGAATTACAAACATTGGCACCTGTTGAATGAATAACGGTACTATCACCATCTCCGCGAAGTGTTATTCCACTTTTTAGCATAATCGGACCTGAGATATTGTAGGTAGCTGCATGAAGATAAACAGTATCTCCGGCTTTAGCTGCACTAATTGCCTGATTTATTACTGTTTGAGTAGTACCATTATATTTTTGTCCCGGTCCAACATGATAAACGGTACCTGACGCCCCCAACATCGTTAACGGAACACACTGCAAAGTAAACATCATTATGATTATTAACACAATACCTTTGTTTCTTTTCATACTTATCCCTCCCTATTTTTAAATAAGCAGGAACCCAGTGATGTAAAAAAACAGTCTGAATTGCCGTATAATTCTATCTACTTAAAGTTTACCTCTTCTAAGCCCATTTTTCAAGTAAAAAATAAATAGAAGTTTTTAAAAAGTACTACGTTTTCACTATTGATAAATCTTTCACCTTTGCATTATTTATCGCTATCTATTACAATAATTATCGTAGTAAGAAAAATATTATTATCTATCTTTCTTTATATATATGATATAATAAATGTTATTATATAAAAAAAGTAGTATTTTGGGAGGAGTGTAAAAATTATGGGGAGAAAAATGAAGACTATGGACGGAAATACTGCAGCAGCGCATGTAGCATATGCCTTTACTGATGTAGCTGCAATATATCCTATTACTCCTTCATCGCCAATGGCTGAGTTAGTTGATGAATGGAGTGCAAACGGTCTCAAAAACATCTTTGGTCAACAAGTACAAGTTGTAGAATTACAATCAGAAGCCGGTGCCGCCGGTGCCGTTCACGGTTCTCTTTCGGCAGGTGCGCTAACCACCACCTTTACCGCATCACAAGGTTTATTACTAATGATTCCTAATATGTACAAAATCGCGGGGGAACTGCTGCCCGGTGTCTTTCATGTCACCGCACGGGCATTAGCACCCCATGCCCTTTCTATCTTTGGTGATCACTCCGATGTGATGGCCTGCCGTCAAACAGGATTTGCTTTTCTGGCTGCCGGTAGTGTTCAGGAAGTCATGGATCTAGGTGGTATTGCCCATTTAGCCGCTCTAAAAACAAGGATTCCTTTTGTCCATTTCTTTGATGGTTTTAGAACCTCGCATGAAGTACAAAAAATTGAAGTTATGGAACATGAGGAATTAGCAAAACTTGTTGACTGGGAAGCAATTGAAGCTTTTCGTAAGAGAGCTCTCAATCCTGAACATCCTTATGTAAAAGGCACAAACCAAAATCCTGACATCTTTTTCCAAGCTAGGGAGGCTGCCAACCCCTTCTATGAAAAAGTTCCCGATGCAGTTGAAGCATATATGCAGGAAATTACTAAAATTACCGGTAGAGAATATCACCCCTTCAACTACTACGGAGCTCCGGATGCCGAACGGGTAATTATTGCCATGGGGTCTATCTGTGAAGCTATTGAAGAAACGATCGACTACCTCTTAGCTAAAGGTGAAAAGGTCGGCGTAATCAAAGTTCATCTTTACAGACCGTTCTCTGCTAAATATTTCTTTAATGTTTTACCCAAAACAGTAAAGAAAATTGCTGTTTTAGATCGTACAAAAGAACCCGGAGCTATGGGTGAACCCCTCTACTTGGATGTACGCAACTTGTTCTATGAACAAAAAGAAGCACCGGTAATCGTGGGCGGTCGTTATGGTCTGGGTTCCAAAGATACAACTCCGGCACAAATTTTGGCCGTATTTGACAATCTATTGGCAGGCGCACCCAAAAATAACTTCACCATCGGTATTATCGATGACGTTACGCATACTTCCCTTCCTGCTAAAGCGGTGGTTTCCACTGCACCGGCAGGCACAACACGTTGCAAATTCTGGGGCTTTGGTTCTGATGGAACAGTAGGCGCCAACAAAGATGCCATTAAAATTATTGGTGATAATACCAACTTATATGCTCAGGCCTATTTTGCCTATGACTCGAAAAAATCAGGCGGCGTCACCATCTCGCATCTGCGGTTTGGTAAAAAGCCCATAAAGTCTACTTATCTTATTGATGAAGCCGACTTTATTGCTTGCCATAAACAATCCTATGTAAATCAGTACCACCTCTTAGAAGGATTAAAGAAAAATGGAACTTTCCTACTGAACTGCACCTGGAAGACAGAAGAGCTTAGTGACAAACTTCCTGCTGTTCTGAAAAGATATCTGGCCGAAAATAAAATTAATTTCTATATTGTTGATGCGGTCGATATCGCCAAGAAAATTGGTCTAGGTAATCGGATTAACATGGTAATGCAAGCTGCTTTCTTTAAACTGGCCAACGTAATCCCCCTAGATGAGGCTGTTGTCCTCTTGAAAAAAGCCATTGCTAAAACCTACGGTAAAAAAGGGGAAAAAATTGTTTCCATGAATCACAAAGCCGTAGATGAAGGCTTGCAAGCTCTAGTTAAAGTGGACGTTCCTGCAGAATGGGCGACTGCTTGTGAAAATGAAGCCGCCGCTTCCAACGTTCTTCCGGAATTCGTGAAAAAAATCGTTGAACCCATCAATGCACAACAAGGTGATAAGCTGCCTGTTAGTACTTTCCTCGGCAGAGAAGACGGTTCCTTCCCTCTCGGTACCACTGTTTACGAAAAACGCGGTATTGCTATGGAAGTTCCTAACTGGGTTCCGGAAAACTGTATTCAATGTAATCAATGTTCCTATGTCTGCCCGCATGCAGCCATCAGACCGATTCTGACGAATGAGGCGGAAAACGGCAAAGCCCCCGAAGGATATGTGACTAAAAAAGCCCTTGGGAAACAACTGGACGGCTTATCCTTCCGCATTCAGGTAAGTCCTCTTGATTGCACCGGGTGTGGCAATTGTGTGGAAGCTTGCCCGGCCAAACAAAAGGCGCTGCAAATGAAACCACTCGATGAAGTAGTGGAAAAAGAAAGCGCTAACTGGAACTTTGCCGTTAATGTTCCTACTAAAGAAGGTCTTTGGAATCCAAAAAGTGTTAAAGGAAGCCAATTCGTACAACCTTTACTGGAATTCTCCGGTGCTTGTGCCGGTTGTGGAGAGACTCCTTATGCTAAACTTCTTACTCAACTCTTTGGTGATAGATTGGTAATCTCCAATGCCACCGGTTGCTCTTCCATCTGGGGTGCCCCTGTACCAAGTATTCCTTATTGCACTAATGCTAAGGGACAGGGTCCAGCTTGGGCTAACTCCCTCTTTGAAGATAATGCGGAACATGGTTTTGGTATGGCTATTGCCGCTAAGCATATGCGGAATAAAATTGCTGATCTCATGCAGACTGCTCTCACTCAAGAGCTTCCTGCGGAACTAAAAGCAGCCTTCCAAAAATGGCTGGATGGTAAAGATAGCGGAGATGCTTCTAAAGAAGCTACTGCTCTTGTTCGTCCTCTACTCCAAAAATATGCTGATTTAGCCCTAGTAAAAGAAATTGCTGCCAAGAACGATTTCCTGGTTAAACCCTCAAACTGGGTACTGGGTGGTGATGGCTGGGCCTACGATATCGGTTACGGCGGTCTGGATCACGTTTTAGCCTCCGGTGAAGATATCAACATCCTTGTCTTTGATACTGAAGTTTACTCCAATACAGGCGGTCAAGCTTCTAAATCTACACCAACCGGAGCAATAGCTAAATTTGCGGCTGCCGGAAAAAGAATTAAGAAGAAAGACTTAGGAATGATTGCCGCTTCTTATGGTTATGTTTACGTTGCTCAGGTAGCGATGGGAGCCGATCAAAACCAATTAATCAAAGCCTTTGCTGAAGCCGAAGCTTATCCAGGTCCTTCGCTCATCATTGCTTATGCTCCCTGCATCAACCATGGTATTAAAGTGGGTATGCGTTATTCGCAGTTGGAAGGAAAGAAAGCTGTTGAAGCCGGATACTGGCAGCTCTATCGCTTTAATCCTCAACTCAAAGAAAGTGGTCAGAATCCTTTCCAACTTGATTCTAAGGATCCTTCTAGTAACTTTAAAGACTTCCTCCTCGGCGAGGTCCGTTATGCTTCCTTATTGAAACTCTTCCCTGATGAAGCTGAAAAGCTATTCGAACAAGCCGAAAAAGATGCCAAGGAACGTCTGGCAGGTTACAAACGTCTAGCACAATACTAAGCACTAAAACTAATTCATTCCTAACAATATCATAAATATAAATATGGACGGAAAGAAGAGAACCCGAGGTCTTGACCTTGGGTTCTCTTACGTTTATCATTATGTCATACTCTAATTCAAAAGGAGGAGCTAAACCTTGCACCCTACTACTCAACGGCAAACTAAAACAACTAATTCTACTCTTCGTGCCCATCTTAATTTACTTTTCGCTACCGTCATCTGGGCCAGTACCTTTATTAATATCAAGTTTACTCTAACCCAAGTGCCGGCAAACACTTTAGCCTTCCTACGCTTTTTCATCGCCAGTATCGCTCTTCTTCTTTTTAACTGTATTTTTCCACAGCCCTTTATTAAAAAACAAGACTTAAGGTGGGTTGCTTTATCCGGTCTAACAGGAGTTACCCTTTATAATTTTTTCCAAAATCAGGGTCTCAGATATGCCGGCGCAACCGATGCCGCTATTTTTTCTTCCCTAACCCCCATTTTTATGGCTATTATGGGTTATCTTTTTTATCAAGAAAAAATAACCCCCCTGAAAATTATGGGGATTATTCTGGCTTTTAGCGGAACAATTATCGTCGCAACTGGCGGTTCTTGGCAACCGGGCTCCTTAAACTACAGCAGATTATGGGGTGACTTCCTCGTCAGCTTAATTGGCTTGTGCTGGGCCTTTTACAATATTACCCTCAAAAAACTACTCCCCAAATATCCGGTGGGAACAATTCTAACTTATACAAGCGTCAGCGGCACTCTTTTTTTATTTCCCTTAATTTTTTTCGAAACACCGAATTTGAGCAAAATTAATTTATCAGGCTGGCTTAATATTCTCTATTTAGGAATATTCGCCTCAGCCCTAGCCTATTTCTTTTGGAATAAAGCACTTCATACCGTAACGGTATCTACTGCCGGAGTTTATCTTTATCTTATACCCATTATCACGATCCTAATCGCTCTTATCTTTTTACATGAAATACCGACAATTTATACAATCCTGGGCGGGTTTCTTACTCTTAGCGGGATCTATTTCGCCGGTAAATGAACTCCGCCTTATAGAAAAAAATAATACCAAGTTTATTTACTTCATAAAGCCCTGTAAAATTGTTTCTTCCGCTTCCTTTTCGGAAAGCCCTAAAGTCATCAATTTAATCAGCTGTTCCCCAGCAATGCGCCCTATAGCTGCTTCATGGATCAACTGGGCATCGGCATGATGAGCCGTTATTTCGGGAATCGCTCTTACCGTAGCCTGATCCATAATAATCGCGTCACACTGCACATGACCGCGGCATTTCGTGAATCCTGTTACTCTAGGATAAAAGGTCTGTTTCGACTTCTCCTGCGCAACTGAGCGCGAAATAATCTGTACTGCGGCGTTTTCTCCTGTTAATTCTACCGTCATTTCCGATTCGGCTAACTGCTGACCATGTGTCAACATCTTTTCCGTAATTAGCAAATGTGCCTCGCGGCCGACAGTTGCTTTAGTCTCCCTCTTGGTAGAATCAACGCCCCGTATCTGCACCATTTCTAATTCCGCACTTGCCTCTTCATCTAGTTCCAAAAAGGTTTGAGGATTAAGAATCCGTTCCCCGGTACCCTCTCCCTCTCCATAATGTTTTTCAACATAACGAATGTGTGCTCCTTTACCCAGCAAAAATTTATGAACCCCATTATGCTGGGCTTTTGTTTTACCCGGATTATGGATTCCACAGCCGGCGACAATCAAAACATCGGCATGATCACCGATATAAAAAGTGTTATAAACCAGATCCTCCAGCCCTTCAGCCGTAATAATCACCGGAATATGAACGCTTTCGCCACGTGTCCCCGGTTTTACAATGATATCAATGCCCGGTTTATCTGCTTTGGGCTTAATTTCAATATTAGCGGTAGAATGTCTTTCAACTCCTTCGCCATTTTTGCGGATATTATAAGCTCCCTGCGGGACTTCATGCAAATCTGCAATTTTAATTAGTAAATCTTTATCCAACGAATTCATGATCTAATCAAACCCTTTCCTGACATTCTTTTCGACAATCACATTTATTAATAACCTTTTCCAAGAACCCCTCCTGAGCCTCTTTTCCCTGAATTCTCCCCTCTGCTACGAGAATAATCTCGTCAGCAAGCTTAAAAATTCTTTCTTGATGAGAGATAATAATTGTCGTAACGTCTTTCCTTTGCTGAATTTTTTCAAAAATATCCGTTAATCTATTAAAACTCCACAAGTCTATCCCTGCCTCAGGTTCATCAAAAACAGCAATACGACAATCCCGACTCAACAAAGAGGCGATCTCAATTCGTTTTAATTCCCCTCCCGAAAGGCTGGCATTTACCTCTCGCTGCTCATAATCTTTAGGACATAAACCCACCTCAAATAAATAATTGCAACCCGCACCCACACATTTATTACCTCGGGACAAACTAAGCAATTTTTCAACTGTAATCCCTTTAAACCTAGGCGGTTGCTGAAAAGCATACCCTATTCCTAAGCGGGCTCGCTCTGTTATGCTTAGATCCGTAATATCATTCCCATCAAGCAGAATTTTTCCTGAGGTTGGCCGGTAAATTCCCATGATAATCTTCGCCAAGGAAGACTTTCCTCCTCCATTAGGACCAGTAATAACATAGAAATGATTATCCTCCAAAAGAAGATTAATATCTCTAAGTATTGGTTCTGCCTTTTTTTCTCCTTCAGGTAAATAAGAAATACTTTTTAATTCCAGCAAGCCAAATCCCTCCTTTTAATACCCAACATATTAAGCATACTTTCTTTTTAATGATTCACTATCATCTCGTTTTTTAATAATTTTCTACAATATTTACAACAACCATTTGCCATTTCCTTTTTTTTGTTTTATCATTACCTATATAAGGATATTTTAGAAGTGCAGGTGAATTACGTAAAAATGACTTTAAACATGTCCAAAAAGCAAAAAAAGCTGTTCGAAAATAAAGCTGAAATCTTGAAAGCAATGGCACATCCAGCCAGACTTCGTATTATTAGAAATCTCATCGAAACAGGGGGCTGCAATGTTTCCAAAATACAAGAATTCTTGTTACAGCCACAATCAACGATCTCACAACATTTAAACAAGTTAAAGGCTGCTGGAATCGTCACTGGTAAAAGAAACGGTACAGAAGTAACTTACAAAGTAACTAATGAAGATGCCAAAAAATTAATTGATTTATTAATCCCCGAAAAAGCAGTTTGATACATTTAACTAAATATTATTATATCATCACTTCGCCCATAATTTTAACTTAAAAATAAAGATAGCAAAATTCCAGTAACAATTCCCATATTGGCATAATTACTATGCGTACGATGACTTTTCGGAATAAGCTCGTCACTTGTAATATAAATCATTGCCCCGGCAGCAAAAGCAAAAGAAGCCGAAATAAGTAATGAAGAAATATCAGCCAGTGCTGTTCCCAACATCGTGCCAAAAAGAGTAACCAGTCCAGTAATTGTGGTAATAAAAACGATCTTTCCTTTCTTCATATTAGGACTTAAAGAAAGGGGCATCGCTACACTTAACCCTTCGGCAATATTATGAATACCAATTGATAAAGCCATATAAAGACCCAATGAAACAGAAACCTCATTACTTACTCCGATGGCGATCCCTTCCGGGAGATTATGAACAGCAATACCAATAGCAATAAAATACCCCATTTTCTTGTATTCATCATCTTTTGCTTCATTTTTATGAATATGAGGCAACCAAAGATCCAGAAGAGCAAGAAAAGCTGCTCCACTAGCAAAGCCAAGAATACAAGAATAAATATTACCCACTTCTATACTTTCAGGAATTAAACTCAGCGTAGAGATTCCCAGCATTATCCCTGCTGCAAACCCTAAAGAAGAAGAAAGAAGTTTATGAGAAGGAGTTTTAATACAAATCGTAATCAACGCGCCAACTCCTGTTAATAAACCTGCAATTAAGCTTAATAAGTAAATAGATATTACTACCACCATCCTTCCAACCATTTTAATTACAATGGATATTCTTAATGTTTTGTAACTCTTGCCTAATCCATTGTAATTTTACTTGCAAGTCATGTCAATATCCGTATTATTTTCACACCTAGTTAGAGGGGAGTTTATCTAGGGCTTCATTATTACACACTAAGATAAGTACATCTTTTTTCTCCAACCGTGTATCGGCTCCCGGAGCAACAATAATAGAATTATCACGTTTAATCGCCATCACGCTAATCCCATACTTAGCTCGAAGATTCAACTCACCAAGATTTTTATTAATAAATGGGGATGGGGTAATAATTTCAATCAAGCTATCTTCCGGTGTTAATTCAATATAATCCATAATGTTGGAGCTTATTAAACTACGGGCTAAACGGACTCCCATATCTTTTTCCGGAAAAATTACTTTATCAGCCCCCACCTTTTTCAATACTTTTCCATGTAATGAATTCATCGCCTTGGCAACAATAAATTTTATATCCATTTCCTTAAGCATCAGGGTAATAAGAATACTCGCCTCGATATCATTACCAATAGCCACAATCACGATTTCAAAATTGCGAATTCCTAAAGAACGCAAGGTCTCCTCTTCCCTAGCATCGGCTTGCACTGCGTGTGTAACATAATTAACAACATCTTGCACAACCAATTCCGAACTATCTATAGCCAGTACATCATGCCCTAATTCACTTAAAGTCCTGGCAACGCTTGCCCCAAATCTTCCCAACCCGATTATTGCAACCTGTTTTCTCACAAAGGAACCTCCTAGCCAATTAATATTCTTTCTTCCGGATATTTTACCTGAGGAAGAGAAGCCAGCCTTTTTTGCGCAAAAGCATACGCCAAAGTTAATGGTCCTACTCTCCCAATGTACATAGTTAAGATAATGGCAATTTGCCCTGCCGGAGAAAGTTTCGGAGTTACCCCTAAGCTTAACCCTACCGTACCAAAAGCAGACATTGTTTCAAATAATAAAGTGATAAAATCCGCCTTTTCCGTTAAGGTTAATGTAGCTGTTATCACCAAAATTAATACCCCTGCTAAAAAAGTAAGCGTCACTGCCTTCTGCACCAAATCATGCGGTAAAGTACGTTCCATTATTGTCGTCTCACTTTTCCCTTGATAACTCGCCCTAATATATAAAAACAAGGTCACGAAAGTAGTTACTTTAATCCCACCACCTGTTGAACCCGGAGCAGCACCAATAAACATCAAGATGATAATCAATAATTGAGTGATAGTTCTCATTTCACTAAGAGCGATTGTATTAAAACCCGCTGTACGAGGAACTACTCCTTGAAAAAATGAAGATAATACCTTTGTTTTTAAATTAACGTTGCCCATGGTCAAAGGATTAGTAAATTCCGAAAGAAAAATTAAAGCTGTTGCTATAACAATTAATCCCAAAGTAGCCTTTAACACCACTAAAGAATGAAGAGAAAGTTTTTTCCCCTTATGAATTAATACTTCCGAGATTACTACAAAACCTAAACCACCTAATATTATTAAAGAAGCGATCGTGATATTAATCACAATGTCGCCTGCATATTGTGTAAGACTATTAAAATGACCAAAAAGATCAATGCCGGCATTATTAAAAGCAGATACTGCATGAAATATCCCAAAATAAACCGCTTTGTACCAATTCATCTCTTGAGCAAGCCGTAAAGATAAAACTAAAGCTCCCACTCCCTCAATGACAAAAGTGATCTCAATGACTTGCCTAACAAGACGAACTACCCCATCTAAGGTCCCCTTATTTAAGGCTTCTTGTAAAACCATTCTATCCTTCAAAGTGATTTTTCTGCCTAAGATAATGGCAATAAGGGTGGCAAAGGTCATAAAACCTAAACCCCCAACCTGAATAAGAAAAAGAATTATCAACTGACCAAAGATACTGAAATAAGTTCCTGTATCTACCAAAACCAGACCTGTAACACAGGTTGCTGAAGTTGACGTAAAAAGAGCTGTTAAAAAAGGAGTTCCTTTCCCATCTATTGTGGAGATAGGTAATGACAACAGTACCGCACCTACCAAAATAATCATGATAAACCCAATCGCCAGTACTTGAGTTGGCGTAAATAAGCCCTTTTTCACCAGTCCTCATTCCTTCAATAAATTATTAGTGAAAAGTAACAAGAAAATGTCTAAGCGAGCTTACTAAATACTAAGTAAAGTAGCAAAGAGAGGAGCATCTAAATAATCCCCTCTCTTTGCAAAACATCTTAAGCAATTTTTTAAATAACCTTATTTGGTAGAAGGTGTAATTCTTCTTCCTATTTCATTTAATTCTTTAATAAAACCAGAAACCGGTTTTCCATCAGCAATATCCCGTGCAATATTTCTTAAACGTGTAACAGTATCGGCATCTGCAGTTACATATACTTTATCAATATTCCTTTCTTCCTTTTTTACAGTTGAAGTAATTTCATTCTTCATCCGGTTAGTCATTTTATTTTCTGATTTTGCTGCTAAATCCACTCCAACCCAGGCACTTTTTCCCGAAAAGACAACCGTAGCGGAATTAACATTATCCATGTCACTAATCTTTCTGGCCAAAGCTTCAGCTCTGGCACTTTCCTGCACTGGAACAGTTGGAGCAGGCTGAGGTGTTGGCGAAGGCTGTACGGGGCCTGGTCTTCTGACCGGAGCACAGGCCATTGTCCCCATTATTACACTCAGAAGAAAAACTACTGAAAGAACCGTAAGTATTACTTTTCTTTTATTATGCACGATAACCCTCCTTAAATTAAGTTTGCTTAAATTTATCTATAGTATTTTCTTAGTGACAACAAATTATGTAACAAAAAAAGCCGGTACTATGTACCGACCTTATACCCTATATAGGCATCGTCTTCCTCCCGCCTTCAATCACTTGGATCTTTATATCATGTTGATCAACTTTAGCCGAAATAGCATCAATTTTTGATTCTATCCGATCTAGCCGTTCATTAGTAACTTGTTGAGCATCAAAAAGAATGCCTATTTTATCTGTAACTGTATTCTCCAGTCTAATAATACTATTGCGATTCTCTTTAACTTCCTTCTCCAGATTGTCAAATCTGTTCTCCAGATTATCAAATCTGTTCTCCAGATTATCAAATCTGTTTTCCAAGTTA
>DHPU01000031.1:0-14413 GCA_002407935.1 Peptococcaceae bacterium UBA5356 | reverse complement strand
TCCAAGTTATCAAACCTGTTCTCCAAGTTATCAAACCTACTGTCCATTTTTTCAAATCTACCTGTAAACTCAATATACATTTTTTCCATTAAATTGTATATCTTTTCGCTCAATAAAATCGTTCCTCCTTTCCCGCTAACAGTTAATTCTTATTATAGCAAATAAACCTACTAGTTCCCAGTTGAAAATATGTTCTTACAAAAATTAAAAATACTTTTGTGAATTTCCATAGCAGCCTTAATACGCTTCTCCTTCACACAGTTAATCTTCACCCAATTATACTTTTCAGCTACCCAACAAGCATTTTGATAAGACATCTGTAAAAAATCCCTGCTTGTTTCATGAATATCCTTTTTACTTTCCCCAGTAATTTTATTTTTTCTCTCCATAATCAATTTTTCACTAAATTCAGGGGGCATATCCAGGAAAAAAACTAAATCCGGTACCGGCAAAGCAAAAAGCTTAAATTCAAAATTCCACAACCACTCAAGATATTGCTCTTTTTCTGCCTCTGTATGATATTTAGCCGCCTGATGAACCATATTCGAGGTCGTATAACGATCAGCAATAATAATTCCGCCCTCTTCATAAAACCCCTGCCACTCCGTTTTAAAAGCAGCATAACGATCCACCGCATAAAAAGTCGAAGCAACATAAGGATTTACCTCACTAGGGTCTTTCCCAAAATCCCCCTTTAAATACATTTTTACCAAAGCAGAAGAATCACTTTTATAATTCGGAAACTCTACTTTTTTGACCGGATATTTTTCTTGCTTCAACCTAGCAAAAAGCAAATCCGCTTGAGTTTTTTTTCCACTGCCATCAGGCGCCTCAATTACGATGAGTTTTCCTTTTAACTTTTCATGCAACTACTGTTACCTCCATATCCCTGCCTATTTTGATTTTTGCTTATTTCTTTTCTTCAATTTTGATCGTCACATACTGCGTCTTATTCTGTCGATGAATGAGCATAACCGCCTTATCACCTATCTTGGTTCCCTTCACTGCCGCCTGAAGATCTTCCGGCTTGGCAATTTGCTTATTATTGAACTCTAAAATAATATCCCCTCTCTGCAAACCGGCCTTATCAGCAGGAGAATCCTCCTGTACCGCACTTATCAAGGCGCCCTCTGCTTTCTTTAAGCCAAAATAATCGGCCAATTCTTTCGTAACAGGCTGCATATATACTCCAACCCAAGGACGTACTACCTTCCCTTTCACCATTAAATCATCAAGAACCTGCTGTACAGAATAACTGGGAATAGCGAACCCAATCCCTTGAGCTTGAGCATTAATAGCCGTATTAATCCCAACTACTTCACCTTTTAAATTTAGAAGCGGGCCACCGCTATTGCCTGGATTAATAGATGCATCTGTTTGAATTAAATCCTTAAATTCTGTTGCTCCAATTACTACCGGCCGGCCTTTAGCACTGATTACACCGACTGTCACCGTATGATCAAGCCCATAGGGGTTTCCAATGGCGATAACCCAATTTCCTACTTTGGCCGCATTGGAATCTCCTAATTTGAGCATTGGTAAATTCGCTCCGGCATTAATCTTAACTACCGCCAAATCCAGATCGGCATCAGCACCGATAATTTTCCCGTCATAAGGTTCTTGGCGGCTAGTCAGATAAACCTTAATTTCTTCGGCACCTTCTACTACATGATTATTCGTCAAGATATATCCATCCTTAGAAATAATAAAACCCGAACCCAAGCCTTGGCTCTTTTTAACTTTGGGCTCTGCGCGAAAACTATCACCGAAGAAATCCCGGAAAAACGGATCATTAAAAGGATCCATAAATAAATCATTAGAACGGCTTTGTACTTTTACGGTAGTTTCTATCTTCACTACCGCAGGACCCGCATTTTCCACAATTTTTTCAATGGTTGGTGTTTCCATTAAGGAATTTAAACTGGCCGTTTTTACCTCTTCGTTCGGTTCCGCAGCTTCCGCTTTTATCGGTTTGTGGATACTCCAAGGTACCTCATACCCTTTTACTGTAAGATAAAAACCGGAACAAAGCACACCGCCCAAAAAAATAAGCAAAGTATAGAATGCAAGATATTTGTTTACCCTTAAATGTTTCATTCTCCATACCCCCTATATTAATCTTATCTATACTATAACTTCTCAACCTTAAAATAATCTGAGAATGGGAAAAGAAATAATAAAAGTCGTTCCTTTCCCTTCCTCACTATCCACCTTTATTTTACCACTATGTTCATCAATTAGCCATTTGGCAATCGCTAACCCCAGTCCGGCCCCTTCTCCTGTTCTGGAAGCTTCTGAACGATAAAAGCGCTCAAAAAGATGCGGCAAATCTTGTGCCGGTATGCCCGGCCCTTCATCTTGAAAAATAAAAGTAACTTCCTCTGCCCGACGTTCTACCTTAAAGAGAAAACCTTTTCCGGGCGGCGTATACTTAAACCCATTATCTAAGAAAATATAGAGCATTTGTTTAAAATAATCCGGATCAACCCGTAACATTATCCCTTCTGCTTCTTCAAGCGAAACGGTAAAGTTTTGCCCCTTAACCAAGAAACGAGCCTGACGGACTACTTCTTCCAGTACGGGACTTAATTCAAGCTCCGTTAAGGTCAATTTAAAACCAGAATCCGCTCTTGCTAACGTTAATAACTCACTTACCAACCGATTTAAACGTTTTGTTTCAGATGAAATATCTGCAAGAGTTTCTTCGCGTAAATTTTCATCCTTATTTCCCAACTGTAATAAAAAATCTACATTGCCCTGAATAGAGGTCAACGGAGTTCTCAATTCATGTGATGCATCAGCAACAAACCGTTTTTGTAAAGAAAGAGAATCCGCCAATCGTTTATAAGCATCTTCCAGCCCGGAGAGCATTGTGTTAAAAGTGACTGCCAATTCTCCTAACTCATCCCGCGCCCCGGCATACTGTACCCTTCTTTGAAAATCTCTTTCCTCCCCAATCGATTTGGCCTCCTCTGTCAAGTGCCTGATCGGCCCCAACGCACGTCCCGACATAAACCAGCCTAAGCCTAAGGAAATTAACAAAGAAATAAAGCCACCCATCAAAAGAATTTTTTGCAGACGAGCTAAAGCAAGTGCCACCGGTTTTAAGGGACGGGCAACCTGCAATATGCCTACAATTTCTCCCTCCAAAACCAAAGGCTTTACAATCATCCTCAAGGCTTCGCCATCTACGTTAAAAGTAGTAAATTGGCTTTTTCCCCGAAAGACATCCTCAACTACCTCTGTCTCTACCGGTAAACTATATGTCCCTAAATTTTGCGAGCGAGCCACAATCTCCCCGTTTTTAATCACAACCTGTAAATAAATATCGGGGGCGGCAAAAACCTCCACATCCGGCAAAACAATTTGTCGCAGGAAAAAAGGCAAAGTACTTACCACTTTAGTAGATTTAAGCACCTCAGTGGCCTTCGTTTGCAAATCTCTTTCCAATTGCCCCAGCAAGGAGTATTCTAACACTAAATAAACAAAGCTGCCCAAAATAAGCAAAATAGTCAGCAAAATCCCAGTATACCAGACTGTTAAACGCCAGCGGATAGACATCTTTTTCACCTACTCTTGTTAACTGTTCTCTACTCCTTTAAAACATAGCCGATACCCCTAACTGTTTGCAGTAAGCGTTTTTCCCCCGCTCCTTCTAATTTTTGGCGCAGATAACCGATATAGACTTCCAAGACATTTGATTCGCCTTGATAATCATAACCCCAAACCGTATCCATCAGTTTTTCCCGGGTTAAAACCTGCCGAGGATGTTTCATAAAAAAAGATAATAACTCAAACTCTCTCGCCGTAAGTTCAATTTCTCTCCCGCCGCGCCGGATCTGATAAGTATCCAGATTTATTTGCAAATCACTAAAGGCCAAGATTCGTTCCCCCACCTCTTTATAACGGCGTAATAAAGCCCTGACCCTGGCTAATAATTCTTCCAGGGCAAAAGGTTTAATCAAATAATCATCCGCTCCGCAATCCAAGCCCTTGACCCGATCCTTTATTTCATCTTTAGCCGTCAACATTAAAACAGAGGTCTCCACTTGTTCTTTAAGCAAACGACAAACTTCATAACCATCCATTTTCGGCAGCATAATATCCAGGATTACAACTTGGGGCTTTTCCCTCATAACCAGCTCCCAGCCTTTAATCCCGTCTTCAGCCGCCAGCACATTATATCCCGCATAAGTCAAGCTTCTAACCAACATCGCTCTAATTTTCGGGTCATCATCTATTACTGCTATTTTTTCTTTCGCCATCATGATCTTCCTCTATTAATAATTCTATCACTAAAACCAAATAACCTTCTTCTCATCAAGTGAAAACTTAGCGCCCCAAAAATCACCATGCTTAACTTCGGCCATCCCCATTGACAGAATCTTCTCCCTCTCCAAAATATCTATCGTAATAATCAAACGAATCAATTTTCTTTAGCCCCTCTATCGCTTTCTATAATAATCCAGTTTGTAAAGCAATATCCAACATCATTGTAACATTTCCCATTTATTTTATCTATAGAATAAAGAGCCAATACTCTATCAAATCTTGGACAACCGATTTATCTTAAAAAACAAACAGCCTTGGTTCGTCTGCTAGTCTGAACCAGGCTGTTTCATGCTCTTATGTCATTTTCACCAAGCGTTCATTTGGAGTAATTCCGGGAATTCTTCCCCGCTTAGCAATGGGTTGCCCTGCTACTTCCTTAATATCCATCGTCATATCAATCGGGGAAGCAGCCGAAATGTGACTTCCTACGCCAAAAGCATCCGCCCCAGCCTCTTTAAGCAGCTTTATTCTCTCAGGGGATAAGCCTCCGGAAACAAAGATTTTCACATGGGAAAAACTTTTTTGGTCTAAACGTGCCCTGATTTCCTTAATCAATTCAGTATTTACTCCACCTCTTTCACTAGGTGTATCCAATCGTATTCCCTGTAAATCACTACCTAGGGCTTCAGCTACGCGCAAGGTTTCCTCCGCCTCATCTTTAAAAGTATCGACTAATACTGTCCTTGGCTCACCGGAGGGCATAAACTCGTGATAAGCTTTCGCCACCTTAACAGAATCCCCCATAATCAAAAAGATTGCGTGAGGAACTGTTCCGGAAGGTTCCCTTCCGGCCAGTTTGGCTCCCAAAATACAACTAGCCCCGTCAGCACCGCCGATAATCGCCGCTCTTTCCATAACCGGAGCTACAGCAGGATGAACATGCCTCGCCCCAAAACACAGTACCAATTTATCTCCTGCAGCCTCTTTAGCCTCCCGAGCAGCTGTAGCCCACCCGCTGGAACTGGCCATAATTCCTAATAAAGCCGTTTCATAGATGCCAAAATCAGTATATTTACCTTGAATTCGCATAATAACTTCTTTAGCCTTAAAGGATTGTCCTTCCTGCAGGGACCATACTTTCACCTCACAATTTTCAAAAAGAGCCAAAACTTCAGGAAGCCCTGCCAGAATACCATCGCGGCGTGCAAAAACCTCTGCCGTAACTACGGTATCCTTTAAACCGCATTTCGCCAAAATTTCCTGGGTCTTTACAAAATAAACATCCGTAGTAGCACCCTGTACAATCTCTTCATGTTGAGCCGAAAACATTTTTCTGCCTTGCTCAATTTGTAAAGCCTCGACCTGAGCAAGTGTCATAATTTTTTCCTTCATTTTATTTCCTCCTATATACCTATTACCTTTCTAAGTATGTGGAAAATCCGACTTTTCCACCGTGATATTCTGTTTGGTAAATACGTTTATAGACCTGATAATTAAATAGAACGCGATCAACATATTCTCTTGTTTCTTTATAAGGAATTTGGGCAATATCTTGTGGTTCTCCTGTCCAGACTCCTTCCTTCAGCCACTTTTTCACTTTATATTCACCCGCATTATAAGCGGCTAATACTTTAACCGTACTCCCGTCAAAATTCCCGGAAAGATAAGCGATATACCAGATCCCCATAGGAATATTATAGCTGGGATTATATAATTTGTCTGCCCCAAAATCCTCTAATTTCATCTGCTGGGCAATCCATGTCCCCGTTTCCGGCATAATTTGCATTAAACCCCGCGCACCGACCCTGGAATGGGCATCGGAATAAAAACGGCTTTCTGCTTTGATAATGGCTAAAACAAGATATTGTTCCACCTGATAAGCAGCACAGCTTTGCATAACCAAGTCACGATGAGGATAGGGATACAACTTTTTTAAAAACCAAGGACTCGTCAGTATATAAATAAAAAGAAAACCTACCAGGAGGATCGCCCCTATTTTTTTCAGCAGCTTCTTTAACAATCTTTCTCCTCCCACTTGTTTTCCTTATTAACCCTTCAGACTCGACGGTATTTATTACTCTACGACCTGTTTCCACAAGGATCGTATTTTCTCCTTGGTCTCCGTTGTTTCTCCGCTATTATCAATAATTCGCCGGGCATACTTCTTTTTTTCGGCTAAAGAAAGTTGAGAAGCAACCCGTTTTTGTGCTTCTTCTCGGGTTAATTTATCCCGTTTTCTCAGCCGCTCCAGTTGAAGCTTTTCCGGCAAATCTACCAGCCAAACTTCATCCACTAACTCCGTCAGCCCCGCTTCAATTAAAAGCGGAGCATCCACAACTAGCAGAGGAAACTTTCCTCTGCTACGATAAAGCTCTATTTGTTCCGCTATTTTTTCTTTAATACGCGGATGCATAATTTCATTTAATCTTTTTCTTTCCTCGGGGCAACGAAAAATAAGTGCACCCAGTTCTTTTCTTTTCAAGGAGCCATCCTCATAAACTATTTTTCTGCCAAAATGCCGGACAATTTCTTGCCAAGCGGGACTTTGCGGATAAACTAGCTCTCTGGCTATGACATCAGCATCAATAATTAAGGCACCAAGCTCCTTAAAATAAGCAGATACCATACTTTTACCGGAAGCAATACCCCCTGTCAGACCAATAACCAGCAACTTTTTTGAACTCCCTTCGGCAGATATTATTTTTATCATATCATTTATTCAGCCAATAGCAAGGATTTTTGAAAAAATGGCTTTAATAAAATCACGATTTAGAAGTGGAATTTAATTTTTCAAGTAAGCCTTTTTTCTTCTCTAAATCTCTTCTTAAAAAGTTTATAAACCATTTCGAACCTACCTCATCGTAGATATACTTTCCATAACTATTATCCCCGTCAGGTTTCCCATCTCTATTGACATCATCAAAACTAGAACCATCAGTCCTTATCGGTAAACCATTCTTATGAAGAATTCTGTTTTCTACCTGAATTGTGCAAGCCTCGTCATGAGCCCTTTCGTTCTTATCAAATGGAGATATTGTTATTCCCTGATTTGCTCTGAAGCTATGGATCAATTCATGAGCCAAAACATTATCACTCGTATGCCCAGTAAACGAATTTTTACCAACTAATACCGTATTGCTATTTTTAAGTTCTATCTGGTTTCCGTAAAATTGAGAATTAAAAGCATAAGTTTTTGTAGGCTTGTTTCCATTAATAAGATTATCTATGATAATACTATATTCACGTGATTTATTCAGATCCTCCGGAGCTCCGGCGATATTACGAACATAGCCATTTTTATCAACATAATATGATTCGCTGGAAAGATTATTAAGCATCTTTTCAACCTTTTTTCCTCCTTGTGGAACAATAAGCTGTGAAGGTTTAACCGTACTTATACAAGTTCCTTTAAGAAAAAATGGAATCGTGCCGTTAATATCAATATTGTTCTTTTTAGTATTAACTTTATTCACGTTGTTTATTTTAAAAGAATTTTTAATATTAGGGAGACTGCTCTTAATATTATTAAATTTAGTATTAACCGTCTTTTGGCTGCCGTTTATTTTAGAAGTTGTTGCTCCGCTACAAGCATTCTTACAAACATTTTTTGCCTTTATCAAAAAATTGCCAATTCTACCATTGTCAGCAGCTAAAACCCTGACCGGTAAACATAGCGAGGTCATAATGAATAACAGGAGAAACAGTTTAAAATGTTTTTTTAACCTTATTTCCCTTATTTTCATCGCAATGCCCCCTCTGATTTATTCTGTCAATTTGTATTTTAACATAATTTTATAAATATTCCAAGTATTCAAGCCACTTGTTTTTATCGTTAAATCGCTTAATGCTGACAGTGCGGACAAAAAACGGTTCCCCGCCCTGCCGCTACGATCCTCTGCAAGGGGGTACCACATCTTGAACATGGAACTCCTTTCCGGCCATATACCTGTAATTTTTCCTGAAAGCCGCCTTTTTCCCCTCGTCCATCTACATAATCACGCAAAGAAGTTCCCCGATAAAGAATTCCTTCGCTCAATTTTAACTTAATAGCCTGAAAAAGGGCGGCAATTTCCTTTGTTTGCAAGGTGTTAATTTCTCGTTGCGAATGTAAACCGGCTTCATACAAAATCTCATCCGCATAGATATTCCCAATACCGGCAATCTTCCTCTGATCCAACAAAAAAGCCTTCAAGATTCCCTTTTTACCCGCTAACAATTGCTGTAAGCATTCTAAGGTAAACTCCTCGGCAAGAGGCTCATAGCCGAGCCCATGTAAACCCTTGATTTCCTCCCAGCAGCCCTTCGGCACCAAATAAAGCAACCCAAATTTCCGCAGATCAGTGAAGCGCAAGTCCTCTCCCGAAGAAAGGCGAAAAATTACATGAGTATGTTTCCCTATGGAAAAACTTCGTTCACACACCGTTAATTGTCCAGTCATCCGCAGATGAATTACCAAGGTCAAATCCCGATCAAGCTGAAAAAGTAAATACTTCCCTTTTCGTTCTATTTCCATAATCGTACGACCCCGTATTTCTTCTTTAAAGGTGGCCGGAGCCAGATTTTTAATCAATTTTTCGCAAAATATTTCTATATCCTCAATCTGTTTCCCTTTAAGTAAAGGCTCCAAACTTCTCTTCACGGTTTCTACTTCCGGTAATTCCGGCATCCTTTTTCACCTCATTTGTTATCTACTTTACTTGCAAAGGCCGAAGATCATACCAATTAATTCCCGTCTGTAAATCAACTTGCAAAGGTACCATCAGCGGATAAGCCTCACTCATTATTCGCTTAACCAGGATTCCCACTTTTTCTACTCGTTCGCTGGGCACATCCAGAATTAATTCATCATGAACCTGTAAAACCAGTGCTGTTTCCGGTTCATCCTTATGCAAGACCCGTGCAAGCTTTAGCATGGCTAATTTAATAATATCAGCAGCACTACCTTGGATAGGCGTATTCATCGCTGTCCGCTCCGCAAAACTGCGCAAATGAAAATTACGGCTCAATATATCGGGCAAATAACGGCGCCTGTTTAATAAGGTTGTTACATATCCTTTTTCCCTCGCCTCCGCAATAACCCTGTCTATATATAACTTAACCCCCTGATAGCGGGCAAAATAACTAGTAATATACTCCTTGGCCTCTGCCCGAGAAATGCCTAAATCACGGCTTAAACCAAAATCACTGATTCCATATACGATCCCAAAGTTTACCGCTTTTGCCGCTCGCCGCAACTTAGGAGTAACCGCTTCCATCGGCACGCCAAAAACCTCCGCCGCTGTCCGGGTATGAATATCCTGATTATGATTAAAAGCCTCAATCAATACCTCATCGCCGGCAATATGCGCCAGCACCCGCAACTCAATCTGCGAATAATCGGCAGAAAGAAGCTGTTTTCCTGCCGACGGCAAAAAAGCCCGCCGGATTCGCCGTCCCTCTTCCAAACGGATCGGGATGTTCTGAAGATTAGGCTCAGTACTGGAAAGCCGTCCTGTGGCCGTAACTGCTTGATTAAAGCTAGTATAAACCCGTTCCGTAACCGGATCCATCAACGTACTTAAACCATCAATATAGGTGCTCTTCATTTTCATCATCTGTCGATAATCAAGAATCTTAGAGACAATTTCATGCTCAGGAGCTAATGCCTCCAACACTTCAGCACTGGTCGAATAACCGGTCTTCGTCTTTTTCCCTTTAGGTAAACCTAATTTTTCAAAAAGCAGTATTCCCAGCTGTTTGGGCGAATTAAGATTAATTTTCTCACCCGACATACCGTAAATCTCCTCGGTAAGCCGATTAATCCAAGTATCAAAATCCTGCCCCATCTCCTTCAAGATTGAGGGATCTAGTCTAATTCCTATTTGCTCCATTGCGGCCAAAACGTAGGCCAGAGGTAGTTCCAAATTCTGATAAAGAGGGAGCATCTCCTGCTTCTCCAATTCCTTCCCTAATTCGTCGCCTAACTTCTCTAAGGCTGCTAAAAAATAAGGAATCCTCGTTTCTTCTTGCGGAGTCACCGTATAATCCAGCCTTTCCCGGGCAAGAAACAACAAATCATGCTGATTGCGAGAAGGATTTAAAAGATAGGCCATCAGAAGTGTATCTTTTACCGCTCCCCTAATCTGGATTTGATATGGACTCAACGCTAAAAGCGCCGTCTTTACATCATGTAAAATAATTTTACTATCCTCATTTTCCAAATAACTCTTTAATGTTTTTAAATAGCCGCCTAATTCCTCCGCACTTTGCCAAGAGAGAACCGCCGGTTGACCCAGTTTAGTTTTTAAACCACAAGCGGCAATTAGGCACTCCCGCGCTCCTCTTTTTTCTGTTTCTAAATACAAAGTCAATTGATTTCCTTGAGCTGCCTCAGCCTTTTTTCCAGCAAGGTAATCCGCTAAAGCCTGCTGATTATCCAGCACTACATAAGCAAGAAGATTGGACTCCCTACTATCTTCGGTGCTTATCTCTTCCCCCGTTTCTCTCTTTGCTCTTTCCCACTTTTCTAAGGTATTTTGGAGAATGCTTTTAAATTCCAGTTCCTTTAATAAAGCAATCAACCGCGGATAATCAGATTCTCTCCGCCGACACTGCCCTAGCTCTATCTCCATAGGAACATCAAGCACGATTGTCGCTAGTTTTTTGCTTAGAAGAGCTTGTTCCTTATAATTATGCAAAAGCTCCCCCAGTTTTTTCCCTTGGAAATCCTCCCAATGGGCAAGGACTTTGGCTAAATCCCCATATTCCTTAACTAATTTAAGAGCCGTCTTTTCTCCCACTCCGGGAATACCGGGAATATTATCGGAGGCGTCCCCCATCAATCCCTTTACATCAATCATTTGTTGAGGACTCAGCCCATATTTCTCCGTCAAAACCTGCTCATCATAGATTTCCAGTTCCGAGATTCCTTTCCGCGTTAAAAAAACCTTGGTCTGAGAAGAGATTAACTGGAAGGCATCACGATCTCCCGTCACGATCAAATTAACTAATCCTTCCCTCTCCCCCTGTTTCACCAGTGTTCCAATTAAATCATCGGCCTCGTATCCCTCGAGTTCAAAAACAGCAATATTCATCGTCCTCAATAAATCCTTCAAAACAGGGAACTGAGGACGCAGCTCATCAGGAGTTCCCTTCCTCGTTCCTTTATAATCAGCATAATGCTGATGCCGGAAAACCACCTTTCCCTTATCAAAAGCTACCGCTATATAAGCAGGTTTTTCCTCTTCTATAACCCTAGCCAGCATATTATAAAAACCATAAATCGCATTTGTAATAAAGCCTTGTGCATTGGAAAGCATCGGAATAGCATAAAAAGCCCTATTGGCTAAACTGTTTCCGTCAATGACCAGAAATTTATCAGACAAATTCTCCACCTCTTTTTTTCTTCTTCCAAAATCGCCCATTTTAAATAGCCCTCCGTATTTCTACTTCCGAATTACCTCTTAATTTTTTTTATAGAAATTTCTCCCTTACCCTTACCTTTTCTACTTTCAGTACAGCTTTTCCTTTTACTTAGGAAAATAACAGTAAAAAAAATGGTGTACAGCCACTTCTTCTGCACACCATTTTTTATTTTTATCTTTTTACTATTCCTTGCTATTCTTTTTTCTCCTTAACCAACCCCGTATCCCTAATCCTAGTACTGCCACTATCACTAAATAAGGTATCGCCGCACTGATGAAAACAACTAACTTGCCTAAGCCTACTAAAATATTATTAATTGCCTGAATAAAGGCTCCCTTCGCCCTCAGCCCTACGCCCTTCAACCCACTGGCCGATACCTGCTGGGTTGAAGCAATAAGCTGCTCAAGCGTAATATTAAAAGTAGAAAAATCCGTACGATTATTAAGATAACGTAGCCTTCCCTGTAAAGATTCCAGATCCGCCCTCGTCTTAGCCAATTCATTTTCTACCGCTAAAACATCGCTAAGATTCCCTGATTTAGTCAAAATGGCCAAAAGCCTTTCTTCTTTTGTCCGCATTGCCTGTAAACGGCTTTCAACATCTACATATTCTTCCGTTACATCATCAGTAAAAATCCCGCGATGCCTGACTCTTCCTAAAGTATCTACCCCCGCGAGAAAATTCTCAAACCTAGCTTGGGGGATCCGGATCTGCAAAGACCCTCTTTTCGTTCCCCTCCCGTCTATTGCCTGCACAGATTCATTAACAATATAACCATCCAAAGCTAGTGTCTTATCCGCAATTGCTTTTACCGTACTATCGTAATCATCAACCGACAAGGTTAAATTAGCATTTTTAATTACTTTTCGCTCATGCACCGGAGATTCAGCATGTTCCTTCGCCGAAGTTTTAAGTAAATTAGCCTCTTGAGGTTGTATACTCTCGTCAGCGTTAGCAGTATCATAAGAAAACATTGTCTCAGAAGCCCTCAGTGAGGAGGCGGTATTCTGCACACTATTTCTTTTTAAATTCTCCGCTGCTCCAGACTTAGCAGAACTGCTAAAATCAGCTAAACCTCCCGCCTTTTCTACCACCGTGCTTTTCATCGTGCTTTTCATCCCCAGGCGGGGTAAATCAAAGAATACAGGTACAATAATAAGCAGCAGAATTAACGAAATAGCTACAGGTAGAAAAGCTGTCTGCTTTGTAACCGCTGTAAATTTATGCATGAATCCGCGTAAAGATACTCTCTTTTCTCTTTGCCTTACTTCTTTTGACAGTCCTTCTTCCAGTTTAGCAAAAAGTTCGTTGCGGAAACTGGCCGGAGGAACAACCTCCTCTAAGGAGGAAAGCTGTACTGCCACTTTTTGAAGCTCTTCCAGTTCTTTCTGACAACCAGTACACTCATCCAAATGACTTTGCAGTAAGGTTTTTTCATTTGTTGATAATTCATTATCCAGAAAAGCTGAAAGGCTTTCCCGTACTTCATTACAGTTCATTTTCTCCCTCCTCCTTTCATACATATAGACGCCCGCTTTGTGAATTTTGTTCCCGCCGGTAATTTTGTTCTTGCCGAGAAAGGAGCTTCTCTTTTAAGTAATTTCTTGCTCTGCTTATTCTGGACTTAACTGTCCCTAACGAACATTCTAACTGTTCGGCAATTTCCTCATAGGTTAATCCCTGAATCTCTCTTAACACTAACGTTAGCCGAAATTCCGGAGCAAGAGTAGCAATTAATTCCTGCAGCTCTAATTGTAGTTCCCGCTGTTCATATATTTCAGCAGGTCCCGGATCAGAAGCAGGAATTTGTTTTTTAATTTCCCAATCACCAAAACTAACCTCTTTATCCAATGATTCAATTGAGATACGATAACGTTTACGTAATTCGTCGCGACAAACATTCGTAACTATTCGACAAAGCCAAGTGGAAAATGATGATTCTCCCCGAAAAGTATTTATCGATTGAAAAGCCCTCAAAAAAGCTTCCTGAGCTAAATCATTTGCATCCTCATAATTTCCCATCATCCGGTATGCTATGGTGTAAATTTTTCGTTCATAACAGCATACTAATTCTTCAAACGCTTTAAGATCACCGGCTTTACTCATAGCTACCAGCTCTTCATCTTTGTACACAACTACCGCCTCCCTCCAAAGATATTCTTATAATTGACGAAATATCTATAAAAAAGTTCCCACTTAAACATAACATATAACTATCCCATAAGTATATGGCTATTTTACTACACTTGTTTTACTACACTTGGTGAATTAAAAGGATAACTTACAGAAAAAAGGGGAAAATACCGCTAGAAAGGAGGCTGGTTTTACAGATAACGAAATGCTTTCCTATTAAATAATTAAATTTTAAAATAAGGAGGTTGAAAAAATGCCCGACAATCTGAATACTAAAAAAACCGGCAAAAACTATCAGCAAAAAGCGAAACAAGCCCCACAAAAAGCTAATCAATACCAACAGGAAGCGGCCGATGAATTTCTCGATACGAATACTCCCTCTAATAAACGTTCCGGTTCTATTACTCCTGATTTCAACCAGGAAACCGCTACCGAAAACAATGTAGATAAAATCTTAAAAGCCGGTAAAAAAAATCAGCAAAAAGACACTCCATAATTTAGTATAAAGTACTTCTCCGAATAGCTTAAGATAAAAAAGGAAGAGAAGGGCAACAGAGTCCTTCTCTTCCTTTTTTGTCTTACTTGGGAAAAATGAATAAATTGG
>DHPU01000022.1:55744-65717 GCA_002407935.1 Peptococcaceae bacterium UBA5356 | reverse complement strand
ATTTTACTTGTTTCATTATTTCCAACAACCAAAAGGCAATCACCTTTATCAGCAAGAAAAGTTTTAACCTTCTCTAAAGGTAGTGCATTCTGTTTTTTCTTTAAAATAAATTCAGTACAATACTGATACGCCAAAACTTCTTCTCCGGTAAATTCGCTTTTCTTTTTTTCGCTATTTTCACCATTAGTATAAGGTAAAGAATTATTTTGATAGGTGGGCATATTACCATTAAGAACCCCCAGCATACCTTCTAAAATATAAACCAAACCTTGTCCACCGGCATCCACAACACCGGCCTGTTGGAGAACAGGTAACATCAAAGGCGTTTTCTGCAAAGCTTCATAGGCTCCTTGATAAGCCGCCTCTAAAACAGATTCTAACGTACTTCCCTTTCTTGATAATTCCTTCATGGCCTCTTGGGAAGATTCTCGGGAAACAGTAAGAATTGTTCCCTCTACCGGATTCGTTACTGCCTGGTAAGCTGTTTCCACAGCAATATTTAGCGCCTGGCAAAATTCCTCTGCATCTATTTCCTTTTTACCCTCAGCGCTTTTGGCAAAGCCCGCTAACAGCTGAGAAAGAATAACCCCCGAATTTCCTCTGGCACCCATTAGTGCCCCATATGCCATAATTCTAGTGATCTCTCCCAGATTGTTTTCTTCATTTCCTCTAACCGCTTTAGCCGCTGAGGCCATAGTCAAACTCATATTCGTCCCTGTATCACCATCAGGTACAGGAAAAACATTCAGTGCATCAACAACTTGTTTTCTCTCTTCTAAATATAAACTGGATGCAATTAATAATTTTGACCAAAGCGAACCGTCTATATTATTAATTTTCACTACTAGGCCTCCTCAATTGTAATAATCCATCATCTATTATACTTGGTAATATGAAAGAACGTCAATTTTTAATATCAATCCCTTTTTAAAGGAATAATAAAAAAGAGGTGAAGCACAATAGTAATTGAAATAGATGATGCCGGAAGTGGTAGCCTTATCGGCGGAACAGGAATAGGTATCTTAAAAAAGGAAACTCAAGAATATAGCTTTGAAATTATTCCCTTAGATTATTTTCAACATCCTTATTTTTCGGAAAAGCTCTACCAGGATTATGTAATCTCGATCGTCGAAAAAGCTTTAGAAAATCTCCAGGTTGGCTCAAAGGAACCGCTCCATCTCTGCAGGGGATATATCTTTGATCGCCTTAGAAAGTGGCTTTCCGCTAAAGAGTACTCTTGGAAAAGTACCAAAATCACAGGTTTATTACAAGACAAAGTTGAGGACTCCTTTAATCAATATGTGATCCGCTTAGGACTTCCCAAAAACTTTATTATCCATGCCCACTATGCCTTTAGCTTTCATCGCCTTTTTAAATGGGTCATGGCGGACTTTCAGCAAAGAGCCCCTCTTTGTAAAGGCGGTTGGAAAAGCTGGCAAAAATGGTCTAGTATTCCTACCAAAAAATCCTGTGGAAAGGCTTACCGTAATGAATACTGTCTTAAATGCGGTAAATTAATCTATCAAAATGAACCAGTGCTTATTCTCGAATACACCACAAACAAGCTATGGACATTGCAGCTTCACAAGAAATGCGGCTCTTAATCTGCCTTTAACAAAGCCCCAGCTGTATATTTATTCCCTGCATTCCATAAGATCCATTCTTCTAACCCGGCATCATAAGTAGCCTTAATTTGTGCCCTTACTTCCGCCGCTCCATAAGCAGGTTGTCCTAGATTAAAATCCTGTAGCCAAGGTCTGATAACCACCGATCCTTCACCCACTTTTTGCAAACCGTCAAGAAGGGCTCTATTAACCACTTCATAAGGATACGCATTCGGATGAGCAAATCCATAATTGCCAGTTCCATAATGTGAGGGATAAACCATCGGGCAAACATAATCTACCGCTGTAATAATTTTTTCGAACTTTTGTCCAATCCCCATATCATCAAGGGTCATTGTCGTAAGTCCAAAAACATCGGCGGCAAGAAATACATGATAAGGTTCCAACTCCTTTTTGGCATACTGCAAAAATTCATGAATGACATCTTCTTTCTTACTGCCATCACCATAAGGATAAACGACATCTTTCATATTTCCGTCACTAGGAAAACGTACATAATCAAATTGAATCTCTCGGAAACCCATTTTAACTGCCTCTTTAGCTACATTAACTGTGTATTCCCAAACTTCCTTATTATTGGGGTCTACCCAGGCGAGCTTCTTTCTGTCACGCCAAATCGTTCCGTCACTCCTTCTTAGGGCTAATTCAGGCTTCTTTTCAGCCAAAGAAGGGTCTTTAAAAACTACGATCCTGGCAATAGCATAAACATCTTTACTTAATAAAAGTTTCATGTTTTCTTCTGGATTCAGGCCCTTATGAGTACGGATTTTTAACTCTCTTGCCAATTGTACATCCAAATCTGTCGTAAGATAACCGTTATCATCCTTGATATCAATCACCAAAGCATTTAATTCGGTTTCATCGACAAGGTTGACCAGGTAAGAAAAAAGCTTCGTGGAATTAAAAGCCGCCCCACTCATATATATGCCCTTTACTTTCACCGGTTCTTTCTTAACCGGTCGTAAATCTTGATTTAACCCGCGCTTAATTAAATGTGCTTTTTCTTCCAGGGGCATTAACTGAGACGGATCTCTAAGGCTTTCCCCCTGCCCAATTTCTTCATACCCTCCATGGTTAACCACCTTATTTACCGGAACATCCATTTTAGGATAAAGCCCTGAAATGAAGAGAACACCGGCAACCGTTCCGATTAGTCCTAATACACCAATTAAATACTTTTTAAACTGTGACATTATTTTCTCCCCCCTGGTTTTAATAAACACCCCTACCGGCCTTTTATTTTCATTTTTAACCAACTTTTTGTAGTTCCCTTTCTATTTCTGCTAAATGGGCCAGTAATCGTTGCAAAGTCTTGGTATCACATTGCTGCTTTGCTTGAATCAGGATATTCTCCTTAATAATATTTAAGGCCTGCCCTAAATTCGGCTCTACGGTAACCTTACCTGTCGCAGCCGGAATCTGCAGTTCTGGATACCCCAATATTTCCCTCTCCCTATCCGGATGATAAATCATCCCATATTGCGCAATATGTGCGTTAATACCTACTTCTCTTTTAATTACCCTCTGCAGTGTGTCCAGCGCATCTTCTTCCCCATGTACCAGAATAATTTGTCCGGGAACTTGTTCAAACCCTCTTAACCACTCTAGTAATCCTTTCTGATCAGCATGGGCAGAGAAATCTCCAAGATTCTCTATCGTCGCTTTTACCGCTATTTCTTCACCATGAATTTTTACTTTTTTCTCACCTTCTAGAATTCTCCTGCCAAGTGTCCCTTCTGCTTGATATCCTACAAATAAAACAGTCGATTCCGGTCGCCAAAGATTATGCTTAAGATGATGTTTGATTCTACCTGCATCAGCCATTCCACTAGCTGAAATAATAATCGCCCCACTCTTAATTTTATTTAGGGCAATGGAATCATCTGCCGAAAGAACATAATGGATATCCGGCCCCTCAAATAACTCCTCGGCACCCTTCCCTTTAATCAAAATAGCCGCTTTTTCATCAAAGCATTCCGGATTTTGAATAAAGACCTTTGTGGCTTCTACCGCCATAGGACTATCAATATAAATATCCGCCGGAGGAATTTGACCGTTTTTTTTCATTATTTTAAGATGATAAACCAGATCCTGCGTCCTCTCTACAGCAAAGCTAGGAATAACTAAATTGCCGCCTTTCTTTAAGGTCTGTTTTACCACCGTGGCTAATTCCTTCAGCTTATCTTCTGCTTCCAAGTGATAACGGTTTCCATAAGTAGCCTCCATCACCACAATATCCGCCTCTTTTATCTTAGTAGGATCTTCTACTAAGGCCTGGTTCGTATTGCCAATATCACCGGTAAAAACGACCTTGGTTTCTTGCTCCCCTTCTTTAATTAACAATTCAATCATCGCCGACCCCAGAATATGTCCGGCGTCATAGAATTTCGCTATGATCCCTGGAGCTACCTCAAATAATTTTTCATAATGGCAACTTTGAAAAAGCTCTAAACACTTTTTGCCCTCTTCTGCCGTATAAATTGGTTCTAACAAAAAGCCCCCACTTCGCGACAGTTTTCTGTTTTTCCTTTCAACCTCCATTTGCTGAATATGCCCACTATCAGGCAAGACCACACTGCATAATTCCTTGGTTGCTTTAGTAGCATAGACAATTCCGCGGAAACCCTTTTTATACAATTTCGGAATTAATCCACTATGATCTACATGAGCGTGTGTTAATAAAACAAAATCCAGCGATTCCGGCTCAAAAAGAAAAGGCCCATAATTTCGTTCTTTTAATTCCTTTGTTCCTTGAAACAGGCCACAATCTACTAAAAATTTGCTATTTTCCGTTGTTACTAAAAAACAGGAGCCCGTTACTGAACCTGCTGCACCGCAAAACTGAATCTGCATGTCAAATCTCCTCCTACGTCTTTTTCAAAACAAACACATTTCGTCAAAAAACTTATTTTAATGCTATTTTACCATAAATCCTACCAAGAAAACAAAGATATATTTAAAAGGACCCCAGCAATAAACTGGAATCCTTTTAAAGGTATCTTATAAGAGCTTATTCCACTAACGGCAAATTTTTCTTGTTCTCCTGCAAATCTTTTTCAGATATAACAACATCCTCGATAGTACCAGCAAAGTAATTCTCATATGCAGTAAGATCTAAATGTCCGTGTCCACTAAGATTGAAGACAATACTTTTGCTTTTTCCTTCTTCTTTGCCTTCTAAAAGCTTCATCAATCGCCGTTCTAATCGCGTGGGACGATTCTGGTGCAGGAATAATTCCTTCTGTCTGAGCGAATAAAATAGCCGCTTCAAAAACGCCCTTTTGTTTTACAGCTTTTGCTTCCAACAGCCCATCATGGTAAAGTTGGCTCACTAAAGTTGATACTCCATGATATCTCAATCCTCCGGCATGAATTCCTGCCGGTGTAAAATGTGACCCTAACGTATACATTTTCAGAAGAGGTGTTAATCCTGCCACATCACAATAATCATAAGCGAATGTTCCTTTAGTTAATGAAGGACAAGCCGCTGGTTCAACAGCTACCAGTCTTACATTTTTACCTTGTAATTTATCCGGAAGAAAAGGAAAAGCAATACCAGCCAAATTACTTCCTCCACCACAACAACCAATAACCACATCCGGATAGTCATCGACCATTTCCATCTGTAGCTTTACCTCTTGCCCAATAATGCTCTGATGAAGGCTAACATGATTAAGAACACTACCTAAAGCATAATTAGTATCATCACGCTGTACAGCATCCTCAATAGCTTCACTAATCGCAATTCCTAACGTTCCTGGAGTATCAGGATGCTCCAGCAATACTTTTCTGCCAATTTCCGTCCTATCACTAGGACTAGGTAAGCATTCTGCACCATACGTCTCCATAAAAACTCGTCTGTAAGGCTTTTGTTTGAAACTTATCCTAACCATATAAACAGTACATGCTAAATCAAACATCTTACAAGCCAGCGAAAGGGCTGTTCCCCATTGCCCGGCTCCCGTTTCTGTCGTCAAGCGTTTTATCCCAGCCTCTTTATTAAAATAGGCTTGTGGTACTGCACTATTCAATTTATGACTACCTACCGGACTTACACCTTCATACTTGTAATAAATACGACAAGGTGTATCAAGAGCTTTTTCCAGCCGATGTGCCCTAAACAAAGGAGATGGTCTCCACTGCTTATAAATCTCCCTAACTTTCTCGGGAATTTCAATAAACCTTTCCGTCGACACCTCCTGCTCAATTAAGGACATCGGAAAAATAGGGGTAAGATCATTAGGTGTCAGAGGCTTTTTCGTTTTGGGATTTAGTCCCGGAGCCGGAAGATTAGGCATATCCGCCTGAACATTGTACCAAAACTTGGGGATCTTCTCCTCCGGTAAAATAATTTTTGTTAGCTCTTCTCTACTCATCTCAACTCTCTCCTCTCAGCAAAATAATAATTTTTATTCTACTATATATTAACATATCCTTTCCTTACTTTTCAACCAGCAAAATAAATATTGTCTTATCTTAATAATTATTGCTGATTAAGTGAACCTCACATGATTAAGTCACGTGCTTCTAATCTCACAATTAGCTTTTCTTGCTTCCTCGTCCTCGTAACCTACTAACTCCACAGGCGTAAATTCGGATAGTTCCTACCCTATATAAATTTTTTTGACACATGCGTCACTTACTCACGACTAAAGTCACGAGAATGCGTAACGCATTTTTCAAAATAGGCTTGCGGATGAGCACAGACAGGACATACCGCCGGGGCCTCATTCGCCTCGTGAATATATCCACAGTTCCGGCATTTCCAATATACCTTGCCATCTTTTTTAAAGACTTGACCATCCTCAATATTCTTTAATAAAGTTTTGTATCTTTCTTCATGTTCCTTCTCTATTTGGGCTATTCCCTCAAACAATTGAGCTATTCCCTCAAAGCCTTCTTCTCTGGCTTCTTTAGCCATTCTAGGATACATCTCCGTCCATTCCCCATTTTCACCGCCGGCAGCAGCCTGTAAATTCTCCACCGTATTACCAATGCCCTTTAGTTTTTTCAAATGTAATTTGGCATGTTCTTTTTCATTATCAGCCGTTTCTAAAAACAAAGCCGCGATTTGCTCATAACCTTCCTTTTTCGCTACAGAGGCAAAATATGTATACTTGTTTCTAGCTTGCGATTCTCCTGCGAAAGCTTCCCATAAGTTTTTTTCCGTCTTTGTTCCTTTTAAATTTTTCATTATTGCAACACTCCTTCTTCTTAAATTAATATGTCTATTATAATATCCGGTTTTAAAAAAGTTAAGCCCCCTTACGCACGTTTAGTGTATTTTATTTATTTTACGCTAATTTTTTTACCCGATTTTTTGACGCCATCATAAACTAATAATTTCACAAAAATGTATTGGCTATCGTTTGAATTGGGGTAACAATAATGCAATGAATGTTTTAACGGCGAGGCTTTTTAGCAAACACTTAAAAGTCAAGTCTATGCGTGTTTTGCATGGCCATTTTCAGCTTCATGCGCTCATTTTGCTGTATTTACCATTTTGTGTCATTAGGTCAAAATAGATGCGTTTATATCATCTATCCATTCGAAATCCTCAGAACACAATTTCTCAAAGAGAGCGCCCATATTACTTGAAGGAATATCATTGGGGTTCTCACTTAATAATTTTAGGCGTTGAATAAGCTGTTCCCAACTTCTGTAAAAAATCTTTCCGCAAATAGTATTGAGTTGATCTTGGTGCGCATCGTAGTGCTGAACACCGGTTAATCTTTCAACATCCTCTCGTGCAGACGCTTTTGCTTGTGTCGTTAGGTTAACTTCCCCAAAATGTGATAAAATTATTTGTAATGTACAGGGTCTTGTAAATGTAATTATTTTTCCTGCATTTTCATTTCCTAAAATATTCTTAATTTCACGCAAGATATAATTGTATTGATCGGGCGTTCTGTCCATATCGCAAACAATCAATACAATTGCATAGGAGTCACTTGCTAATGCAGCTTGATATCTTGCAGGGATATTGCTGGCACCCTTTGCATTAATCGGTTTGATGTTATAAACACGAGAAAAGATAGGAAGAGCTTGCAACCTCTTAAAATAGAAATCTTCCTCGTATCCTTCTAAAATAAGACAAACTGATTTTTCAGCTTTTGGAGCAATTAAGCTAGGTGGTAGATTACTCATAATCATCACCATCCGAGGTTAAAAGGATATCAATTAATGATGGGTCTGGAAGTGCTCCCAACAAGCCTTTAGAATAATAATCATATAAATTTGATTCAAGACGTATACCGGAATTTTGCGCAGTAAAGTTTGACAACGAATACAAGTATACCTGTTTTTGGTCTTTGTCAGTAAACCACAACTGTTCTTTGCGGAATAAGGTTTTTATATCTAATAGACTTGCATCGTGTGTCGAAAAAATCAGTTGACCATTCTTGTTTAGGGAGCTATTGAATAACGAAACGATTGATCGAGATAATTTAAAGTGGATACCGCTATCAAGTTCATCAATAATTAAACTGCCACCTGCATTTAAACAGCTTACTAAATAGCTAGCAAGTGAAACAACTTTTTTTGTACCAAGGGAATCGAAAATAATACTGGGTAAAGAAACTCCTTTGTGTACAGACGTTAGTTTTAGCATCTCTACAACTCTCTCTGTATTTTGAATATCCTTAGTTTTTTCATCTCTTTCGTCAACTTCAATAGAGAAGGCTTCTGACAATTTTTCATCAAGCCTAAAGTCGTCAATATCTAAATCCGCATTTTTAATAAGTTCTACAATCTGTTTAGCTTCCAAAGTGTTAGGTGTTTTAAGCATTTCAATAGTCTTAAATGGCTGAATTGATTGCATTGACAGAATAGAGATGCCTTTAGCAAATTTCAATAAAATTTCTTTTGCTTCTGCTAATAGTGGCAACTCTGTTGTATCCAATGCATTTATCAGTATATTATCTTTTGTAGAGAAGTTCATACTTGCGCTTAGTTTATCATCGGTACTGTTTGCCGTCTTAGTTTCTGTATTTCTATGGAAGAATTCTTTTTTTGCTGAATTTCCATGTTGGTCCAAAACAATATGTGCAAATTCTTCTTCAATAAATATTTTCTTTTGCGAATCATAAGAAAAATGATAACTGTACCGATTTCCGTTAATTAAAAATTCAGCCCCTAGTTTGACAACCGCTGAGCCAGAGTATAGATTAGGCCGTAGCTTAATACCGTTATTTAACAAAACTGAACGATAAGCTCTAATGGCATTAATCAAGCAAGTTTTCCCTGTGTTATTAGGACCATAAATCGCAGCGGACTTAAGTGTATTGCCTTGTTCACACAACGCAATGTTAGTCATAAATTTTTTTGTTCTTAAATCGGCCTCAAGATTTAATTCCACTTCCGAATTAAATGCTTGAAAGTTATTTAAGAAAAATTTTATTAGCATGTTGAATCACCTCTATTAATAGTATATCCTAATCGCATATTTTATGCACCTATTTTGCACAAAAAATTATTTTATTTCAATTCAACAGTTAATCGCTCAAGGGCATGTGTCAAACTAACTTCCGGCGTGCTTTCAATCAAGATTTGTAGAATATCTTGTCTTATTGCTTGTTCATCAAACTCAGCTAACCCTAATTCCTTGCAAACTAAATCCTTGGCAGCTATGTCTGTAATACTCGGAGAATGTTTGCACAACGACTGCTTGCCCTTTTCTACCCGATCAGCGCAGCGCCAGACCACTTCACCGCTTGGCCTTGTGATACGGCGATAGTTGCTGCCACATTCAGCACAAACTAAAAGACCACTCAGTACGTTCTGTGAACTGTACCGGGTAGTCTTTCTTTGGGTGGAGCCATCATTATTTGTTTGTATATTAGTGCGGGAGTCCTTTTCAAATTGAGCCGCTATAAATAATTCCATCGGAATAGCGTAAGGCACATACTTACCATTGCTCAGTATTTTATCAATGACGGATCGTGACCATTTGGAGTTGCCGGATGGGGTGACCACTTGATCGGCCTCCAACTCGGCAGCAATAACTCCTAAGCTGGCACTATCTACATAGCGCTGATATGTTCTCTGTACCACTTCAATTTGCAAAGCATTCATCCTCACCATGCCATCAGGCATCTTTTCAAAGCCATAGGGTAGAGCCATACGTCATTCCATCCTTTCTCTAAACTCATTTATAGTTAGCTTTACAATGGGTATTTGACATTGAATTGTTCAACCCTTCCTGATTTCTCAGTACTATGGTCTCTGCTGACTTCTCACAGTTCGTTGTTACTACGAATTTCTCCGCCTGTGAGACCTCACGGGATAATGCGTCAATCTTTCCTCGTCTACCTGCCTGATCTACTTGCATGGGTTACGATTGCCTTTTG
>DHPU01000022.1:0-55637 GCA_002407935.1 Peptococcaceae bacterium UBA5356 | reverse complement strand
GATTGCCTTTTGGACTTCACCGCTATCAGGCAGTATAGATGGAATGGTTATTTCTGGGGAGAATTTAACAGATGATCAAAAAAATGAGGCCCTACAACTAAGAAAGTCGCTTACAAATATATGGTGGGGGCTGGTAGTAGCTGATTTGTTCTGGATGGCGATCGTTATTATAAGGAACAAAAAGAAAAAGCCATACGATCCCGTGCTTGAAACCTATAAAAAGCTTTTCCCAGAAGAATAAACAAAAGGGGCAATGTCGAACCACTAAGCGTGATTGCCACTGCCCCCCTGCTCGACACAATATGCGTGTCAGATATAAACGTTTGCAAAAAAGAAGCGCCCGATAAAAGGCGCTTTTCTTATTATAAAAGTGTGCGGTTTTTGTGCGGTATTTTTGATTTTTCCACTGAACATAAAACTTTGAAAGTATTGGTGCGGCTGAGAGGACTTGAACCTCCATGCCCTTGCGAGCACTAGAACCTGAATCTAGCGCGTCTGCCAATTCCGCCACAGCCGCAAAGCTAATTAAACCCCTTTTTAAACAAAATGGCTGGGGCGGCAGGACTCGAACCTACGAATGACGGAGTCAAAGTCCGTTGCCTTACCGCCTTGGCTACGCCCCAACATTAATGGTGGAGGGAGAAGGATTCGAACCTTCGAAGGCAGTGCCAGCAGATTTACAGTCTGCCCCCTTTGGCCAACTCGGGTATCCCTCCAAATTTTTATGGAGCCGACGATGGGACTCGAACCCGCAACCTGCTGATTACAAGTCAGCTGCTCTTCCAATTGAGCTACGTCGGCAGAGATATTATGGCGGAGCTGACGAGAGTCGAACTCGCGATCTCCTGCGTGACAGGCAGGCATGTTAGGCCACTACACCACAGCTCCATAATATGAATGTATATAATATTGGTGACCCGGACGGGAGTCGAACCCGTGTCGCAGCCGTGAAAGGGCCGTGTCTTAACCACTTGACCACCGGGCCAGCTTATCAAAAATGTTTGGTCGGGGCAGAGGGATTTGAACCCCCGACACCCTGGTCCCAAACCAGGTGCGCTACCAAACTGCGCTATGCCCCGTTCTTTGACGTGACGAATTATATATTAACAAATTTTCTTCATAAGGTCAAGTGTCTTTGCCTAATTTCCTCCGTTAAATTATGTCTTATTTTTTTTTATGCAACATAAAGTAAAGATAAAGCTTCTTTTTTAATGGAGTGATTTGATGTTTGGCGATACCCAAGCAACAGAAAAAGTAATCCTCGCTAATATAGACCATCTTGTTAGCCTTATCCGCAAGATAAGTGGTTCTGAAAATATAAAAGAACGCCAACAATATCTTCAAGAAGCAGAAGCCCTGATTAGCAAAACAAACCCTTTTTTGTTACAACTGCTTGAAGGAAAAGAAAAATTTCTCGCCCCAATGTACAAACAGCTCATTTCTCAAAAACTTCTAAGTTCCATCTTAATAACTAACGATGCTACCCTTAAAAATACCCTGGAAAGCCTCTTTACCCTCCCGGTTTTCCAGAAAACAAAAGCCAACTAACAACAAAATAGTGTTAAGCTGCTTCTTCATTGTTTTTAGTTATTTTAATTTAAAGATCAATGTTGAAACTACAATACTGATTTCATATAAAAATAACATAGGAAGAGCCAATAAAACTTGAGAAATTACATCAGGTGGAGTCAATACGGCAGCAATAATAAATATTCCTACAACAACATAACGTCTGGCGCTTCTTAACTGTGCCGGTGTAATTAGACCGCTTTTAGTTAAAATAAAAACCACCACGGGCATTTCAAAAACAAACCCAAAAGGAAGCAAAAATGTAATGACAAAGGAGACGTACTTAGCCGCAGAAAGCATTGGAGTTAAACCTGCATTAAAATCCAGCAAAAGAAACTTTAGTCCAAGATCAAGCACACATTGATAGGCAAAAACAATCCCCAACCCAAACAGAAGCAAGCTAGACATAAAAAGCGGCCAAAAGATGCATCTTTCTTTTTTATAAAGTGCCGGCAGAATAAAAGCAATTCCCTGCCACAAGATTACTGGTAAAGCAAGTAATAAGCCACCCAGAAAAGCTGTTTTTATTTGAATAAGAAAGCCCTCTGTCACAGAAATAAGGACAAGCTCCTGCCCCAATTTTTCCAAAGGAGCCAGCAATATCTGGAAAATTAGCTCCTGCCCAAAAACAAAACAAAAAGCCATTCCTAATAAAAGAGCTGTCAGCGATATAATTATTCTGCTGCGCAGTTCTTCTAAATGCATCATCAAATTCGCTTTTTTTTCATTCATCCCTCTCACCCAAACTACTTTTCATCCTTAAATTCATCTTCAAGATCTTTTTTAGCCTTTTTAAATTCTGACAGGCCCTTTCCTAAGGCCCTGCCGATTTCCGGAAGCTTCCCAGGCCCAAAAAGAATTAACACGATCACTAAGATTAAAATTAATTCGGGTAAACCTATCGAAAACATCTGGCACACCCCCGATAAAATAAAATATGCGGGTAACTAACCAATTTTATTATACTAGCCCTTCAACCCGAAAACAAGCCTCCCCGTTTTTTCAACCTTTAAATACAAAACGCCATCCTTAGCTCTATTTAGAGATAACGATGACGTTTAGTGTTCACTATAGATTAACCACTTGTTTTTGAATCTCCTCGATAATTCCCCGTTTCATTTCCGTAGCTGTCATATATTCAGCTTTAAATTTTTTAACCAAGTAATTACAGGCATCCCAAGGATTAACCTTTTCTCCACATGTAAAAACATCAACAGCTGCATATCCGAGTTCAGGCCACGTGTGTATGGCTAAATGTGATTCGGAAATAACTACCACACCACTAACTCCCTGCGGGCTAAACTTATGAAAGACAAATTCTCTCACCTCTGCACCCGCTTCAAGAGCAGCATTAACCATGCTTTCTTCTACTTTTTTTACATCATTAAGAAGATTAAAATCACATCCAAAAATTTCAGCCAACACATGGCGGCCCAATGCTTTCATTTACCATGCCTCCTCGTTTTTATAGGTTAAATCAAAATAAATTTTAGCATAGTTTGAGCGATTTGTATATTATAAAATTTAATTAGGCAAAAAACCTGAGTACAGTATATTTATACTATCCTCAGGTTTTTTATACTTATAATCAATGGTCGGAGCGACTGGACTTGAACCAGCGGCCTCCACCACCCCAAGATGGCGCTCTAGCCAAACTGAGCTACGCCCCGAAACCACATCTCTTATTATATAATCCGATTCAGCGCACTGTCAAGATTAACTTTCCTTATTATCTTCGTCTGCCATTAGGTTCGTATTACATTAATATATATTCTGTTCCTTGCAAAGATATATCTAGTAAATAAGTCTCTGCTGTAATCCCGCATTCCCTCCAAGTGTCGCTCATCGCCCTTTTTATTTCCTCGACTTGCTCGTTACAAAATGCCAAAACTGACGGTCCTGCCCCACTAAGGCAACTCCCTAAAGCGCCATGCATAACCGCTGCCGCCATTACCTCCTGAAGACCGGGAACTAAAGGTAAGCGATAAGGTTGGTGAAGCCGATCCTCCATCGCCAACTTTAAAAATTGATATTCTCCGGTTAGCAAGGAAGTCATCAATAAACCGAACCGTCCCGCATTAAAAACCGCATCCTGATGAGGCACCAAGGCAGGTAATACCTTACGGGCAGCCGAAGTGGCTAATTCAAAATCCGGCACAGCCACAATCACGCGAAGCGGCTCTTGAGGTTTTACTTGAAAATATTTAATTTCTTCTCCAGACGAAACCGAAAGAACTAATCCTCCTATATAGGCAGGAGCAGCATTATCGGGGTGTCCTTCAATTTGCGAAGCAAGTAAGATTATTTCTTCTTCCCTTAAATTAGCTTCCAGAAGGATGTTAGCCGCTACAATTCCTGCCACCGTAAGCGTAGCACTACTCCCCAGTCCTCTGGAGCGAGGAATTGAAGCCTTAATGCCTATCTTAATATTAGTAGGAACTTTTTTAGCTGTTTTCTCGGCAACCAGATTAAATCCTTGATGAGCCAAACTTTCCTTACGCAAAAGAAGAGCATTTAAAGGTAGCTTACTCTCTTTTTCTACAGAAAAATATACTTCATTATACAAATCCAAAGCAATTCCCGCACAATCAAAACCAGAGCCAAGATTAGCGGAAGTTGCCGGAACGCGGACTTTGATGATCGACACTATTTATCACTCCATACCTTCAACTCTAATCAAACTCACTATTTCTTTGGTAATAGACATCTCTTTAATTACTTTTAAAGCATCCTGTATATTCTTTTCCTTAACTTTATGCGTAATCACCGCTAACTCTGCCACATCTTTAAAACAACTTTTTTGTACAACTGAAGCTAAGCTTACGCCATGATTACCAAATACACTGGCAATACTAGCCAAAACTCCAGGCCTATCTAAAACATGCAGCCGCAAAAAATAATTTGTTAATACCTCGCCCATTGGCTTTATCATTTTTTTCTCATAACAAGTACAAGCTAAACGACCCGTACTGTTAGTATGGATATTCTTAATTACTTCCAGCAGATCACCCACTACCGAACTAGCAGTTGGTAACTGCCCTGCTCCTCGTCCATAAAACATCGTATCACCTACCGCATCACCTTGCACAAAAATAGCATTAAAGGAATCGTTAATATTAGCCAAAGGGTGACTTAAAGGAAGAAGAGCCGGATGAACCCGCACTTCCACCTGGTTTTCCTGAGATGAGGCTATCCCTAATAGTTTAATTGTATAGCCAAGTTCTTTAGCATAATCCAGGTCAGCAGGAGAAATCTTCGTAATTCCTTCAACATAAACATCCTGTAATTTTACCCTGGTATGATAAGCGATCGAGGCTAAAATTGCAATCTTGCGAGCAGCATCTACGCCCTCAATATCTGCAGTAGGATCTGCTTCCGCATAACCTAACTTCTGAGCCTCTTGCAAAGCTTTTTCAAAACTCAATCCTTCCTTAGACATTTTAGTCAGAATATAATTAGTAGTTCCATTAACAATTCCCATAACCATCTCAATGTTATTAGCAAGTAAACTCTGCTTTAAAGGATTAATAATGGGAATACCCCCACCCACACTGGCTTCGAAATATAAATCCCGTCCCACTTTTTGACATGCGGTAAATAATTCCTCCCCATGTTCAGCCAACAGATCTTTATTGGCCGTGACAATATTTTTCCCTCGTTGCAAAGCTTCCAGAATATATGTGCGGGCCGGTTCGATTCCCCCCATTAATTCAATAACTATTTTTATCTCAGAATCATTGATAATCTCCTGCCAATCAGTAGTAAGCACACCCTCAGGGAAATTAACCTCCCTCTCTTTCCGAAGATTTTTCACAAACACTTTTTTAATATTAATCTGCGTCTTGCATTTTTTCTGCCATAGGCTTTCGTTGTTTTGCAAGATCTTTACTACTCCTTGCCCAACCGTACCTAGCCCTAAGATGGCTACATCAACTTTTTTCATAAAACGGCCTCCTAACTTTGCCCAACTATTTCTACTTTTTTAACGCCTTCGAGATCATACAGCTTCCTTATTAGCCCAGTAAAGTTTTCCTTAATTTTTGTTGTATCAATACTTAAAGTAACGTTAGCTACATTTTGTAAAGGTAAACTTTGATTAATAGTTAGAACATTACCCTTCATCTGAGCCACCGTATTTAAAACATTAGATAAAACCCCTGACTTATGTTCTAAACTTAAGGAAATTGTAATAATTTTTTCCTTACTAGCCTCACAAACCGGGAATACACCTTCACGATATTTATAAAAGGCGCTACGGCTTAAGCCCACTCTTTCCACTGCTTCATTAACAGTAAGAGCATCCCCTCTGTCCAGAATTTCTTTTACCAGCACAGTTTTTAAAATGGCCTCGGGAAGTATCTCCTTACTTACCATATAAAAATTTTTACGTTTTTCTTTCTGCATCCGCCAAACTCCTCCAGTGTCCTTCCTGGGTGGATCTCTTTCTATGTATGGTAGACATTATACCATTAACTCTGCCTAACATCAATAAAGAAACCCTTTTGCGTTTCCGCCAAAACTTATAGTTGACATCTACTTCTTATTATGTTAAAATATAATTTTGCTTTTTATCACTTAATATGGTATGCTTAATGAGCCATAGGAGGTGAATTTCATGTTCCAGATTGGTGATAAGATTGTATATCCCATGCTTGGGGCAAGTGTTATTGAAGTAATTGACGAACGGGAATTTCTTGGTAAAAAAAGGCTTTACTATATAATGACGATCAAAAACATGCAAGTAATGTTTCCCATGGGTTCGAACATTGGAATACGGAAGACTGTTGATTCAGATATATTGGAAGATGTATTAAAAAATTTCAATACTGGAGAATCAGATATAATCACTAATCCAGTTCATCGTTATCGCTACAATCTTAATAAAATGAAAAGCGGTGATATATACGAAGGATCTCAGGTAATCCGTGACTTAATACGCATGGGTAAAAAAAGGACTCTTGCCTTTGGCGATAAAATGATGTTGGATAATGCCAGACATATTTTAATTAGTGAACTAATGCTGGTTAAAGGGATTAATCAGGTGCAGGCTGATGCTTTACTAGAGACAGCTATTAATGAGCATTAATAACCTCACTCCTATACTAATAAAATAATTGTTTCTAAAAAAGTAAAGTCGGTCATAACGACCGACTTTACTAAATAATGATACAAATAATTCCTCCGCTACCGTCATTAACAATACGCCGTAACGTTTCCTTTAATTTATCTTGCACATTATCCGGCATTGTCTGTAGTTTACTCTGGATACTTTCTGTAACAAGCTCCTGTAGCGATTTACCAAAAATATCATACTGCCAAATTTGTGACGGGTTTTCCTGAAACTTATCTGTAATATAACGGGCTAAATCGGCACATTGTCTTTCTGTCCCCATCAAAGGTGTTATTTCAGCGGTAATATCCGTACGAATAATATGCAGAGACGGGGCACTTGCCTTTAATTTTACCCCAAAAAGGCCCCCTTGTTTTATCAATTCAGGTTCTTCCAAATTCATTTCCGACATAATTGGATTAACCACACCATATCCTGTTTCTCGGACTCGCTCTAAAGCATCTGCTACCTTATCGTACTCGGTTTTTGCAGCGCTTAATTCCTTCATTAAGCGAAAGATGTCATGCTCCCCGGCAATTTCAAACCCAGTAGCCTCATTGATGACCTCATAAAAAAGACCGTCCTTGGCTGTCATTTCAATAGAAGCAGCCCCCGTCCCCATATTCATACTATCCAGAACAACCTCGCCAATAAAATCTAATTGAGATAAGGTCTCTAACGCCTGATCAATATCTCTTAATCTTCTCACCTGACTAATTATTTCATGAACAGAGCTCTCAAACTTTTTTCTTAACCAATGTTCTGCATCTAATTCTTCAATCCATTTAGGCAGGCTTATATTTACTTCAGTCACGGGGAATTCAAAAAGAGCCTCCTCCATGATTTGCATGATCGTCCCCTGCGTTAATTGAGCTACATCAACAGGCATAACAGGAACTTCATAAAGATTTTCCAACTCCTGAGCAAGTTCGATCGTGGACACATCGTTAGGATTAAGCGCATTAAGGATAATTACAAAGGGTTTTCCCAGTGCTTTAAGTTCCTCTACTATTCTAGCTTCCGCTTCAACATAATTTTCGCGGGGCAGCTCTGTTATACTGCCATCCGTAGTTACCACAAGACCGATCGTAGAATGGTCGTTAATAACCTTATGCGTACCTATTTCAGCAGCCTCCTGAAAAGGCATGGATTGATCAGACCACGGTGTATTCACCATACGTGGTCCATTTTCATCTTCATATCCTTTGGCTCCGGGAATGGTATATCCTACACAATCCACCAACCTCACCGCTACGGAAAGTCCCTCTTTAACCTGGATTTCTACCGCCTCATTCGGTACAAATTTAGGTTCTGTAGTCATGATCGTCTTTCCTGCTCCACTCTGAGGCAATTCATCAATAGCCCTTTCCCGATCATAATTATTGATAATATTAGGTATGACCAGCAAATCCATAAATCTCTTAATAAATGTTGATTTTCCTGCTCGAACAGGTCCAACTACCCCTAAATAAACATCACCCCCTGTTCTTTCAGCAATGTCACGAAAAATATTCTCCACACTATCCCCTCCTTAAAATAGTTGTATTTAAAAAAGTTGCCTTAAACATTCAATAACGGCCATCCCCCCTTAACCAACATTTGTTGGGACTTAAAGAAAAACTCTTTAGAGTCTGTACAAATTTCAAATTAATGAACAATACATATATACTGTCCTCTTTAATTATTTATTACAAAGTAAAAAAAAAATGCCTAATTTATGTTTTAAACATAAATTAGGCATTTAAGTAAACCTTCCCTTCACTACCACTCTGCTTGTCTGGCTACTTCTTCAACCTCATGAGTTTTTTGCCGCATCATTAAGTCAACCACAGCCTCCCGAGGATCTTTCCCCTTAAATAATACTTCATAAGTTTCCTTACAGATTGGCATCGGAACTTGATACTTTTCACTCAGGGCGCACCCAGCTTTCGTGGCGGTAACCCCTTCTACCACCATTCCTATTTTTGCAAGCACCTGCTGCAAGGATTCTCCCTTCCCAATTTGCATCCCCGCACGTCTATTACGACTATGCATACTGGTACAAGTTACAATTAAATCACCAATCCCAGTAAGTCCTGCAAAAGTAAGAGGATTAGCTCCTACGGCGACTCCCAGTCTGGCAATTTCTTTTACGCCTCGTGTCATTAAGGCGGCCTTCGTATTATCCCCATAACCAATGCCATCAGCTATCCCCGTACCAAGAGCAATGACATTTTTCAAAGCCGCTCCTATTTCTATCCCAACCAAATCAGGATTAGTATAGACTCTAAACTTAGGAGACATAAAAAGGTCTTGAATTTCTTCCGCTGCTTGCCGGCTTTTAGACCCAATTACTACCGTCGTTGGGATATTCCGTCCTACCTCTTCCGCATGACTGGGGCCTGAAAGAACTGTGATTAAAGGAGCCTTTTCTTGCAGCTCCTCTTCAATTACCTCACTCATTCTTTTTAAGGTTTCCTGTTCAACTCCTTTGGCCACGTTAACTATCATCATCTCTTTTGTAATTAAACCTTTTATATTACAGCATAAATTTCTGATTTTATCGGAAGGAACAGAAAGTACCACATATTTTTTAGCAATTAACGCCTCTTCTAAATCCGTAGTTGCTGTGATTTCATTAGGTAAAATAACCCCTGGTAAATAATGAAGATTTTCTCTGGTTCGATTGATCACTTCTATCTTTTCAGGATCTCGTCCCCAAAGATGCACCTGAAATCCTTTCTTCGCCAATAATAAAGCCAGTGCTGTTCCCCAACTGCCGGCGCCCAATACCGCAATATCCTTCATCATATATCCTCTCTCTTTCCCCATTTTTTCCCCACTTTGTTTTCTCGCCCCTGATAAAGCCTAACAATATTGGATTTATGACGATACACGACAAAAGAAGCCCCGCATATGCCAAATAATAATAGTGGAAAAGGTTTAGCTAAAAAATACATAGCTACAGGAACACTTACTGCTGCCAAGATAGACCCTAGAGAAACATAACGACTTACCAACAAAGTTATAATGAAAATTAAAAGAGCAAGTAAGGTAACATCAGGGGCTAAAGCTAACGCAACTCCTAAGCCGGTTGCCACCCCTTTACCGCCCCTAAAGTGGAAATAAACAGGGTAATTATGCCCTACCATCGCCGCCAATCCACCCAAAACTGCATAAGAAATGTCACCCAGATAAAAGCCCAACACCACACTCAAACTACCTTTTAACACGTCCCCCAGTAAAACAAGAACCGAAGGTCCTTTCCCTACTACTCTCAATACATTAGTAAAGCCTGTATTGCCACTGCCATATTCTCTGATATCGATTCCCTTAAATAACTTAGTTACAATTATGCCAAAAGAAATAGATCCTAGCAAATAAGCTAAAAAGGGTACCAAAAAAAGCTTCATAGAACCAGCTCCTTTATCTCTTATCCTCTCTTTTCCTCACCGTAATACGAATAGGAGTACCTTCAAAACCAAAATTTTCCCTTAATTTGTTTTCAAGATATCGTAAATAGGAAAAATGTAACAAGGCTGGTTCATTAACAAAGAAAATAAAATGAGGCGGCTTTAGACTGGCCTGAGTACAATAAAGAATCTTGAGCCGTTTACCCTTATCCGAAGGTGGAGGCGTCAGCTGTACTGCTTCACTAATTACTTCATTTAAAACGCTCGTACTGATTCGATTGTTTTGCTGTTCTGCCACGAAATTTACCAACTCAATTATTTTCACAACCCTTTGTTTAGTTAAAGCAGAGACAAAAAGTGTCGGTGCATACTGCATAAAACCTAACTGCTTACGGATATTTTCATCAAACTTGTTCATGGTCTTTTCATCTTTTTCTACCAAATCCCACTTGTTGATAATAATTATAACACCTTTTCCTGCTTCATGAACATACCCGGCAATACGCTTATCTTGTTCCGTAACCCCTTCCACAGCATCCAGAACCATTAACACCACATCACTACGGTCAACAGCCCTTAAAGCTCTGATTACGCTATATCTTTCCGTACTGTCTACAATATTCCCTCTGCGTCTCATGCCGGCCGTATCAATCAGCAAATAACGCTGCTCCCCTCTCTGAAAGGGAGTATCAATAGCATCACGCGTTGTTCCGGGGATATTACTCACAATAACCCTTTCTTGCCCTAAGATTACATTAACAAGTGAAGATTTCCCCACATTAGGCCTGCCTACTACCGCAATTTTAATAATATCCGGTTCATAATCCTCTTCCGGCATTTCTGGAAATTTACTGATAACTAGATCCAACAAATCCCCCGTATTCATCCCATGTTCCGCCGAAATATACACAAGGTTGCTTAACCCCAACCGATAAAAATCATAAAGCTCCGGATTATCTTTAAATTGCTCCACCTTATTAACTACCAAAATCACCGGTTTGGCGTTTTTCCTTAACAGCTCGGCTAGCAGTTCATCCTGTGGCAGCAACCCGGTTCTCCCGTCCACAATAAATAAAATAACATCTGCTTCTTCCATCGCCAGCTGAGCTTGTTTTCTAATCTGACTATTGAGGGGATCTTCTCCGCCGCTAAAATTAATTCCCCCTGTATCAATAAGCGTAAAAGTCTTACCTAACCATTCGGCATCCCGATAGAGCCTGTCCCTAGTCACCCCGGGCGTATCCTCCACAATAGCGACACGGCCTCCTGTAAGTCTATTAAATAAAGTAGACTTGCCCACATTAGGCCTGCCTAAAATTGCTACAATAGGTTTCACCACTTTGCGCCTCCTTCTAATCCGCTAATTTAAGTATCTTTTCCCATATTCTTTCCGCTTTCACCGGGACAGTAATGATTTGCAACTCTAATTTTTCGCCAACCTCAGCAGGTGTTAAATCATCCAAAAATTTACCATTCCCCGATTGTACCATAGCTTCAGGTATAAAAACAATACTCCCTTTGGAAAGATGTTTTAAACCCTCCAACAAACAGCTCCCTGTCAAAAGACCCGTAACCGTTACCGTAGAACCAAAAAACAGATTGGGAATCCCCACCAGCGTTATTTTTAAGCCCGCAATCGTCTTTAAACGATCGATAATTGGCTGCATTACCTTAAGACCCGACCTTCCTGTCACAAAAACTACTTCTCGGCATAGCTTTAATTCCGCAGGTAAAGTAAGACTCGCAAACTCATCCCATAAAAGCCTGACCATCCCCACCCCATTTTCCAGTTGAGAAAAATCCTCATATGTTTCAAAAGGCGGCAGTGTAAGACCTGCCAGCAGATAAAATTCATCAGAAGGCCAAATAAAACGGCTCCCCCGTTTTTGCAGTTCTAAATCTTGCTTTCTTTCCGCCCATTCCACCAAACGACGAGCTTCCTCCTGCTGATAGCTCCTGATCTCCGGCAGATTACTCCTATAACTGGTTAATCCTACAGGTACAACAGCTAAAGAAATTACACCCCTGATTTTACTTAAATCTTGATAAGTTCTTTCTAGTGCTGCTCCATCATTGATCCCTGGACAAGCGACAATCTGCGTGTGAAACTCAATTCCCGCCTCGGACAACTCCTCCATTATCAACAAAATTTGGCCCGCTTGCGGGTTTTTCATTAAACTCGTTCTAAGTTGAGGATCAGTTGCATGAACTGATACATACAGCGGGGACAGGTGCTCACCTTTAATTCTTTCCAGATCACCTTTTTCCAGATTGGTCAAAGTAATATAACTCCCCTGTAAAAAAGATAAGCGGTAATCATCATCTTTGATATATAAACTGGGTCTCATCCGGGGCGGCATCTGATCAACAAAACAAAAAAGACATTTATTACGACATGTTTTAATTCCATTAAAAATAGCCTCTTGAAAATGGACTCCCAGCGGCTCATCATATTCTTTCTCAATTTGGTATAGCGCTCTTTTTCCGTTCTTTTTTTTGATTTCCAGCAAGACTTCCTCTCCGGCCCATTCCAGTTGAAAGCCAATTAAATCTTCAATGTTTTTTTCATTTATTTTTATAATACTGTCACCAACGGCCAGTCCCAACTCCTCGGCCAAGGATCCACTTTCCACCTCAACAATTTCCGCCCCTTGCACCTTCTTCACCACCATTTTTGAATGAATCACTCCATCAATTATCCTTTATCCCAGCTGCTTCGTCAATAAAAATCCAAAAAGGACCTTACAAGGCCCTTTTGCTTTTCTCACTAATATCCTTTCCAATTTTTTAGTTTTTACGAGGCGTCCACATTTCTTGAAGATAAACTTTAACGAGCAAAGGCATTTTTTTAGCTAAATAATAAGCCCACACTAATTTTAAAATGCCCCTCAACCGTCTTCGTAAAATAGTTCCCAGCAGGTTTAACAAGAAAGGATTAATAAAGCTTAAATCATACAAGACTATCTGCTCTTTGGTTTGTAACAGCTTTAACATTTCCGGCCAAAGTACACCATTGATAAAAGGGCCATAGTTTCCTACGCTCAAAGTATAAAGCTTCCGGCCTTTTCCATCTTCCCCGAACTCATAAAGCTCTCCCGGCTGATTACTACCTTGCGCCCCAAAGTAAGGTAAAGTAAGTATTTCCTGATAAGTAACCTTTCCCTGTAAAATGCCGGCATAATAAGCGGCGGCAACTACAGAAGCATAACACCCTAACTGATCTAGGAAGATTAATTTCACCTTTGCCCAGCCGCCTCTCCGACTCATAAATCATGATTATCGCTCTTTCATTAACAAATTTACTTAATTTAATCAACAAGAAGTAAAGAAATCCTTTTCCTTTAGCAGATTAACAAGGTGTAGAAATTTAAAATAGGATTTTCTCGTACCATAAATAACAATTTGCCTTCCCGGCATCCTCATCCCTAAACGCCGCGAGAGATAACCTCCAATTACCATCCAAAGATTTACATAGGGCATGGTATTCACAAAAATAAATTCTTCCTGTGTTCCCCCACTTAACGCCATCAGGCTACGCATAATTTTTTCATAATAAAAACCCATGTTTTTTTTACCTACGATATAAACTTCATTCCCCCAACGATCAAAACCCATAAAACGAATTCTGCCATGATCCCTTCCTACCTGTGCATCAAAATAAGGGAGATTAAGAAACTCCTCGGGTTCGGCCAGTCTCGTCTCAGGAAGTAAACCTAAATGTAGCGCTGCTGCCGTTACAGAAGAATGGGCGCCTCCAAAACAATTAAAAATAATTTTCAACTTTTATCCTTCTCTTTATTCCCCTTGGTGGAGCCAAAATAACTGGAAAACTCTTTCCCCAGACCAGTAATTTTATCTAACGATCCCTTAATACTTCCCGTACTAAGCAGTAAAAATCCACCTCCCCCTAAAACGACTAAGGCAATAAGCCACAACAAGGCTTTTCCTACCCCAGGGGCCGCCCCGGGCTTTACCTCCGGAGCTGTTGTAGCACCGATAATTTGGGGAATGCCGTCTGCAAAAAGTGCTACTCCCCGCTCAGCAGCGGAGCGACTATTGGTATGTGTTCCCACTTCAATTAGAATCGTCCGTGGTCCCAAATCCTGATTGTAATTTCCCTTACCCAGATAAATACCCTTAATTAAACCAGGATTATGCTTATCAAAATAAGCCTTAATATTTTTCGCGAACTCCAGATTAGCAGACATACGAGGATTTTGCCGTCCCACTACGAGTCTAACCTTTGTTCCTGTTTTTCCGGCAATCTCCGTTTTGTAAAAATTAGGGTCAGGAATACCATCACGATGCACATCAACCAGCGCCACGGGATTATTTTTCAACAGCTTTACTGCTGTTTTTCTGGAACGGTGATAAGCATTCGCATCATGTGGATCGTGCTTGTCAAAACTAATTAAAGATTCTATGCCTTTTCCCTTTAACCTATTCGCAAAAACGTTCCCAACTTGTAAAATTCCTCCCCTGCCTGGTTTGCTGTAAGTTCCATCAGTCGGTACATAGGATTCATCAGTATGCGTCATATAAACAGCTACTTTTCCTCGATTTTCCGCTGTCAACACAACCGGCAGCGCATCCTCTTCCTCTAGCCAAGCTAAGTGTTCCTTCCCCACCAATTTAGCTATAGCCTGCTGCCGCTGTTCATCAATCTTAATTACTTTATACCGATTATTATCCTCCAAAATAAATTCATCACCAATAAAAACCAGACGACCAATTTGGTCTAATTCTTGGCCTGCTTCATCAACTAAAGAATAATAACTGCCACATTCCGTTTCCCCTTCCCATCTTCCCAGCTTGTCAATGAAATTTAAATTTAAGCCAGACTGGGCAAAAGTGTTATAAACACAGGGGTTCTTTTCATAAACAAATAAGATTCCCCCTACAAGAAGAAAGCCACAACTAATTAGTAAAATGATTTTATTGATTATGTTCTTCTTCATGTTCTTTTTTCACCTTTTCCTCTCTTCCAGGATTACTCTTTAAGTGTTGCAAAAGCTCCGGATCCCGTCCTTCTGTGGCCGGACCTCCCTGCAACCGCTCTCGTGTCTCCCCAAATAATTCTGCCAATAGAACCGCTACCAATCCGGCAAAAACAATTGAATCAAAAGCCCCCGCCCCGCCAATATGCACAGTACCAGGCATTCCCGTTGAACTCAACCAAATAAAATGAATCAAATCTAAACTTAATACTCCCAACGTCGCCGCCACAAAGGCTGCCCGACGTGAACGCCCCACCAGATAAGCTGTAACTCCACCTACCAGAGGATAAACATACAAGGGATCCAATAAAGTCATTCTGTCACGTGGATCACCTGTCATCATAAAACTTCCCAAAAAATAAATTATACCTGCCGTAGCTACAGTTGCCACGACAGTCCTTCCCCCTTCTTTCGTAGTTCCCGCTTTAGTAAAAAGATAAATGGCTAACCCAACAGGAACCAATGCTCCTCCCACATTTAAGGTAACCTGGATATTTCCTCTGGAAAGAGGAATATCAATGAAACTTCCCACAATCAATGCTCCTAGCACAACCAAGGCCTGTTTATCCGTAAGCCGCATTCGGTCAAGTAAACGCTGCGCCAAACCAAAATATACAAGAACTGATAAAACTACTAACATTATGGTACCAAAAGGCAGTCTACTCACAGGAAAATCCTCCTTTACATCTACATCATCATCCTTTATCACGTAGATTTCCCAGAAGATAACAAAAGTATGCATCTAGCTATTCAATAGTGGTTAATAATCAAGAATTGCCATATAATATTAATTAGATCTAAAAAAGAAGGAGTGAATACTTTGCAAGAACGTCAAGAAATACCACCACAATATACTTGGGATTTATCCCCTTTGTACCAATCATCTCTAGCCTGGGAGCAAGACCTAACAGAACTTCTCGACTTATTAGCTAAAATTGTCACCAAAAAAGGCACTATCACTACCAGTGCCCTAAATTTATGGAATACCTTATCACTGATGGAGCAACTGGGGAGCAAGCTGGAACGTGCCGCTTCCTATGCTAAAATGAATTTTGATGCGAATATGAGTGACCCCCAAGCCAAAAATAATTATGAAAAGATAGATCTTCTTTACACCAAAATCAGCAGCCAACTAGCCTTTTATGAACCAGAGCTAATCCAAATGACACCGGCTGTATTTGCCGCATATCAAAAAGAAATCCCTGAACTAAACACCTATGCCTTGATGTTTGATAAACTTTTCCAACAAAAAGAGCACATTCTTTCTCCTCAGGAAGAGGAAATTTTAGCACAAATGGATTCCCTGGGTGGAACCTTTGCCAAAATCTATGATGATCTAACAGTTATTGACCTAAATTTTCCCCAAATCGAAGGAGAAACAAGTGAAGAAATCACCGCCAATGAAACAAATTACCGTAAAGCTCTGAATTCATACGACCGCTCTTTCCGAAAAAGGTTTTTTACAGCCCTGCTAGGAACATATCAATCCTCCATCAACTCACTCGCCTCTACAACTTACGGTAATATTAAGTACAGAATTTCTTTGGCTAAAATAAGAAAATACCCCTCTTCACGCCATCTGGCCCTTTCTGAAAACCAGATTCCTTTAAAAGTCTATGATTCTCTTATAGAAACGATCCGCAGTAATGTCCACCAACTACAGCGCTATCTTCAACTCCGCCAAAAAGTTCTAGGATATACGGAAATCCATTTTTACGACCTTTTTGTCCCTTTAATTAAAAACAGCAACAAAAGCTACCAATATGCGGAAGCACAAAAGATCATCTTAGAAGCTTTAAGTGTTTTGGGAGAAGAATACCTTAATATTTTAAAACAAGCCTTTAACGAACGGTGGCTTGATGTTTATCCAAATAAAGGTAAGGTATCCGGCGCATATGCAACCGGAGTATACCATGTCCATCCTTATGCTCTTTTAAATTTTACCGGCACCCTTGATGATCTCTTTACCATGGCACATGAACTAGGTCATGTCATGCATAGTTATTACAGCAATAAACACCAGCCTTATGTGAATTCCGGCTATACTATTTTTACAGCAGAAGTTGCTTCCACTGTTAATGAATATTTATTATACCGATACCTGCTAAACCATACCACTAATAAACAGGAAAAAACTTATCTGCTCAGTATGCATCTTGATAGCCTTCGTTCTACCTTGTACAGACAAGCCCTTTTTGCTGATTTTGAACAGCAAATACATGAAATGGCTGAAAAAGAAATTCCTCTTACTCCGGAACTTCTTTGCCATACATACCGCCATTTATACGAATATTATCACGGTACCACCTTTAGCATCGATGACGAACTAACCTATGAATGGGCCCGTATTCCGCATTTTTACAGATCCTTTTACGTCTATCAATATGCTACCGGTGTATCAGCAGCAATTACCCTAGCTAAAGGTATCTTGACAGAAAAAACGGGAGCCTTGCCAGCCTATCTACACTTTCTTACCACTGGAGGCTCTGATTATCCCATCGACTTATTAAAAAGGGCCGGAGTGGATATGTCCTCCTCCGCACCCGTTATCGCCGCCATCCAGGACTTTTCCGCAACCCTGGACTTATTTGCCACCTCTCTCGAAAATTAATTATTTGCCACTAGAACCAAAACCGCCGCCACGGTTTTCACCAATTTCGGCAACCTTTTCTACAGGTACCCACTGAATCATGGGTACCTTTTGCAAGACCAGCTGAGCAACCCGATCCCCTTTTTGTAAAGAATATGCCTCTGTCTGAGAAGTATTATGCATAATAACACCAATTTCCTCCCGATAGCCCGCGTCTATTGTTCCAGGGCTATTAGCCACTCTAAGCGGTGATTTCAAAGACAGTCCACTCCTAGGGCGCACCTGTATTTCATACCCCGCGGGAATCGCCACTTTTAAACCCGTCCTAACTAAGACGGTCTGCCCAGGCTTAATTAAAATGTTTTCTACGGCGTATAGATCCATTCCCGCATCCCCGGCTCGAGCATAGCAAGGTTTTTTCGCCTCAGGATGGCAAACTTCCAGATATATTTCCACCCTTTCTCTTTGTTCGCTCATCTTAACCCTCCTCGTTCCATCTCCCTTTCACCTTATTATTTTGACACATTTACCGTATTTCCTTTTTATCCTTTAACCGTTCTTAATCATAAATTAACGACTGTTGTATTTTCCGACGTACTGCTCTCTTTACAAGGAAAATAAATCACAAAACTGGTTCCTTTATCTTCTTCACTTTCAATTTCGATTCTTCCTCCGTGCTCCTTAATAATCTGGAAGCAGATACTTAACCCCAAGCCGGTGCCTTTCGCTTTAGTCGTAAAGAAAGGAATTCCGACCATCTTTTTTTCTTCTGCAGTCATAGGTCTGCCATTATTAAAAATCGTAACCGACATCTCCTCTGTCTGAACATGATAATTTGTCGAAATACTAATTTTCGGATGGCGTAAACCTGTGACTACTTCCATGGCATTTTTGGCAATATTTAAAATCACTTGTCTCAACTGATTTTCATCGACTATAATTAATTTTTTTATTGCTGTAAACTCAAAATCTAGCTTAATACCTCTAATATACGCATTGGTATCAATCAGCGTCTTCATTGCTTCTATCACATTATTTAAAGTCATTTCCTGTAAATTCGGAGGGGCTGGTTTAGCAAATAAAAGAAAATCAGTCACAAACTTATTGATATTATCCGTTTCTTTATCAATAAAGCGGGCATATTCCAGTACTTTTTCTTCTTGCGTCTTATATTTGATTAATTGACTGAAGCCCTTAATCGCTGTTAAAGGATTCTTAATTTCGTGTACTACCCCGGCCGCCATTTGTCCTAAAACTATCAACTTTTCATTTTGACGAAGCTTCTTGTTTTCTTCATTAATAAAAGTAATATCCGCAGCAGTGATGATCGTTCCGATTATTTCCTTCTCAATATTTTTAATCAAGTCGCTATGAAAAAGCAGTTCTTTTTTATTACCTTTTACAGTCGTAATTACTACTTGGTGCATCTCCCCGGGATTTTCCATTTTAAAGATTTTATGCAATTTTTCCGTAGTATTACCCCTAATAATTTTATAGAGAGATTTAATCCCTTTCCCAATTATCTCTGTCTCCTCCATCTCCAATACCTCTAGAGAATTTTTATTACACATAATAATTCTATTTTCTACATCAGTAATTAAAATTGGGTTATTCATGGAATTTAAAATGGTCTTCGTTTGTAATTTTAATGTAGCTAATTCCTCTTCTTTCTTCGCATCCTCAAATAAAACCATATATCTATTGGGTAATTTATAATAATCAGCCTTTAGTCTCAGCCTGTTTCCGGAATTATTAGTTGCCTCCAGCAGCATATTTTTCACAATTTTATTGTTCTTTAATACCTTCGGAAGTATACTCACATAACTGAATCGCTCCTCCATCTCTTCAGGATAATATCCGTAAATGTCCTCCAATTCACAATTAAATAACTTTAAAGCTTTACTATTAGCAAAAGATAATTTTAAATTTTGGTCATACATCGTAACTCCAATAGGTAAATCATTCAGCACTGTGGTTACCAGCTTATTATTTTCTTCGAGTTTTTCATAAGAATAAATAACCGCACTTACAAAAATAGCTTTCAAAAAGAAAAAGTAATAAATGATTTTTAAAAGATGTCCCATTCCATAGAGAGATGAAGTAATAGAGTCAAATATTGTAAAACACAGCTCTCCGGGAATCGCTACTAATAAGGCCAGAAAAATATACCGAAAGGTCACCACCCCTTTTTTCTTCAGCTGCCCTTTTACATTGAATAAGGCAATCAGGAAAAAACAGATAATGATCCCCTCTAGAAATATTTTTACAGGTGTGACACTTGAACCAACATATAAGGCCGGTAGAAACGTCAAGCCATGATAGATTAACCAAGAACTTGTGCCGGCAAAGAGCACCGCCCCCAATAACCCTGTCCATTTATTAATCAGCAACTTAAATTTGCGTGAAATTACAATTAAAATTATTGCTTCGATTAATCTCCCCATTAACCAATACCAGCTCGATAAATCTCTTTGGTAATAAATTGACACCCCGGGAAAAAAGAGAACATGCAGTAGATCAAAAATACCTACCATTAAAAAACCAAAACCAATCAGATGATTCACCTTAGGGCTCCGTTCATAGGTATACCATACCAAAAGAAAAGTAGCAAAAGAAATAAAGATACAAATTAATTCAATCGCGGTATGACAAAAGATTGTATAGTTTTTCCAATAAAAACTTAGTCCCATTTATTAACCCTTCCTTTATTTAAGCATTCATATATTTAAACATTTATACAAATTGCTTTTTTGTGATTTATATAAATAAAATAACAGATTTTCGTTGCAAAATCCCAAGAAATTTGACGAATTATATTAATAATATTATTTTATTTTTTTCCTCATAATATTATGACAATAAAATTAAGCAAAACGTTCTCTAAACTTTAAAAAATAAATTTAGAACGTTTTGCTTTTTTAAATAGTCATATAAGTAAATATAATTTTATGAGGTGATAAAATGTTTAAAAAATTAGTACTGTTTACCCTGGTTCTCTGTATGTTTGTGGCTACCCCTTTAGCGGCCTATGATGGATTTATGGTGACTCCCCAATCTTCCGCAGCTTTTATCTGCTGGGGAGCGGGTATCTGGGACAATGGAACCAATATTCTTTGTGAAACGTTTTCCGATTTATGTGACGAATACACCACCTCCATTACGATGCAACTACAGAAATACAATGGGACAAGCTGGGTAACACTAAAGTCATGGTATACTTCTACCTATGATAATAGCTTAAGCATTCTTAAAACATATCCTTGCAGCCCGGGCGTATACCGTGTCAAAGGGACACATAAGGCCGGGGGAGAAACAAAAACCTCTTACAGCCCCAATTATAAGGTTTGGGATTAAGCAAAAATTATAAACTAAAATCAGCATTAAAATAGGGAGCGTTTCGCTCCCTATTTTAATCCGTTAATGACCTTAATTATCTCCTCTTCCGGTATCTCTTTAGCCAAGACCTCGAACCTTACATTGTTTTCTATCCAGATAAATTTCAATCCGCCTTCATTTTCTAATACTATAACCTCCAGACCGTTCCTTACCGGCAGCTTCCGATGTTCGGCATTTTGCGGAACATAAATATTGCGGTTTTCGTTAATACCCATATTCCTCTGTTTAATTTTTAAGCTTGTCTCTTCCTCTATATATTTAATCGTAACCTCCGATAGCGGATATTCCTCGGCACTTAAACTGATCTCCGGCGGTGACGGCAAAATTTCAGGTATATATTGCGGATCTTTTAACTCATAACTAACCATGCTTTTAGCTTCTTCCCAAGTAAGGTTATGATACGTTCCTGCTTTATACTCCGGATTGCGTTTTTCCGAGATCACTATCCCTCCCTGGTTCGTTTTTGTAACCCACTGAAATAAATTATCTTTAAAACCAATCACAACAGCAGAATTCATTGCTGTTACCAAAAAAACGATCAGCACTGAGGCCGCCACAATAATTAGCTTGCCGGGGGCAAACTTCTTCGGTTTTTGCTGCTGCTTTTTTCTTTTCTCAAAATCACGCCATTTTTCTTCAAGCTCTATGGGGATAGGAGCATCGAGCATCGCTTGAATATGTTGCGTAATTATTTTATCGAGTTCTTTCATCTTCCTTCAGCTCCTCCTATATTAACTTACGATAATCCCGATCAATTACCGTTAATTTTTTTTCCAATAATTTTCTAGCCCGATATAAAGAAGATTTCACTGTACCTACGGGTATATTCAACATTTCCGCTATTTCCGGATCTGTTAAATTCCAATAATATTTTAAAATTACCATTTGCTTTAACACTGGGGTTAAACCATAAATGGCCTTGCGTATTTCCTGGTTTGTTTCCTTTTCGATATATTTATGACACGGTTCATAATTATCGGGAGTTTCCCATATTTCTGTATACTGTTGCCTTACTTCTTCTTCTTTAAACAGGGAAAGCTTTTTATTCTGATTATAAATATCAATAGAAAGTTTCGTGGCGATCGCTGCGACCCAAGCTCCGAATTTTTCTTGATCCTTTAAAGTAGACAGTTTCGTATAAGCTTTTAAAAAGGCCTCCTGCGTAGCCTCTTCCGCTAAAGCATAATTCTTCAGAATTAACAAACAAGTTGCATAAACCCTTTGATAGTATTTCAAATAATAAAGCTTAAATGCCTCCATTTTAGGAACCTCCCAATCTCCCTTATCTCTTATTATCTCTGTCTAAAGACCGATATTGAAGAGCTTCGGCCAAATGAGTAGTCGTGATCCCTTCGCTTTCAGCAAGATCAGCAACGGTACGGGCAATCTTTAAGATCCGCTCATGAGAACGAACACTTAAACCTAATGTATTATAAACCTTTTTTAAAAGCTCTTTAGTCTCATCCTGTAACTGGCAATATTTTCTAACATCTTTGTTATTCATCTGCGCATTACAGGTTATCCCCCGTCCAAGAAACCGCTCTACTTGCTTCAATCGTGCCGCTACTACTCTCTTTCGCACCTCCTGAGAGCTTTCCTCTTGTCTTTTATCCTGCAGTTCTTGATATTCCAACCTAGGTACTTCCACGTGAATATCAATCCTGTCTAAAAGAGGTCCCGATAATTTACTGCGATATTTATTAACCTGATAAGGAGTACAAGTACAATCCTTAAGCCTATCCCCATAATACCCACAATAACAAGGATTGGCAGCCGAAACAAGCTGAAATTTAGCCGGATAAGTAATTACGGCCGAAACTCTAGAGATCGTCACCACTCTCTCTTCCAGCGGCTGTCTTAACGATTCCAGCACATCCCTGCGATATTCCGGTGTTTCATCCAAAAATAAAATACCATGTGTAGCCAAAGTCACTTCACCAGGACTGGGGGTTATCCCCCCACCAATAATACTCGCTGCTGAAGCAGTATGATGTGGTGCTCTAAAAGGACGGTTGGTCACTAAAGGTTTATCTTTATTTAGCAAACCGGCTATACTATATACCTTACTTACTTCCAGAGCCTCTTCCGGAGTCAAAGGCGGTAAAATAGAGGGCAAACACTTAGCTAGCATACTTTTTCCGCAACCAGGTGAGCCAATTAAAATAATATTGTGTCCTCCCGCCGCCGCTACTTCTAAAGCCCGTTTCGCCAAATGCTGCCCTTTCACATCCGCAAAATCATGCATTATTTCTTGTCCATCAACTAAATAATTACCTAGGCTTTCTTGCTCCACCTTTTGAAATAATTGAGGATTTTCTAAAAATCGTTTTACTTCCTCCAATCTAGCAAAACAATATGCCGTAACAGGAGTTAACGCTACTTCTCCCCGATTATCTTCCGCTACAATAAAGGATTTTTTGCTATGCTCACTAACAAAAAGCGCCATTGGTAAAATCCCCGGCACACCCCTGATCGAACCATCCAAGGATAATTCCCCGACCAGCAGATAATTACTCACATGTTCTGACTTCAATTGCTCTGTAGCAGCCAGTATTCCTATCGCAATAGCCAGATCAAAACCTGGCCCTTCTTTCTTAATATCGGCAGGAGCAAGATTCACAATTACCTTGCGGGGGGGAAACTCAAATCCAGCATTTCTAATGGCCGTTCGTACTCTTTCTTTACTTTCTTTCACTGTTGTATCCGGCAACCCTACAATCGTAAATTCAGGAAGCCCCCCAGAAACGTCTACTTCAACTTCAATGATATAAGGATCCAGCCCCACCGTAGTACAACCAAAAACACGCGCCAACAACTTCCAATCACCTCACTAAAAAACACGCAACTATTTGATTATTCTTTCTTTGCCTGTTATATTCCTGCCTGCTTTTTATTTTTACGACAAAAAACTGCCCGTACAGGCAGTTTTAACAAAACAAATTAAGGCATAATCACGATATTTGTCACAACAGGACGCAATTTACCATCAGAAGGCTTGTTTAAAACCTCGCCCTTATAAACAAAAGTACTAGATCCGCCACCATCAAGATTATATCCTTCTTTCACCCCTAATTCAACCAATTTTTCAATCAACCTTTCCAAAGTAACCCCACTGCTCCAGTCCGACTGTCGCCCATCCACAACAATCATAATCAGATCGCCATTGGCGTATTCACCAATAATTGTCCGCGGCTGATTAGTTTTTGCCCAATCAGCAGGAATCGGATGTACGGCTCCGCCTTTAATCAAGATAGGTATAAAGCTAACGCCCTGCCAAGGGTTCAACGCCATCAACTGTTTTTCTTCTGAAAAAATGCCACCGATAACCCGTCCGGACTTACTTATTCCTGAAAAAGAAAGATTACCGGGGTAAGCATTAAAAGGGCCCACAAGTTTCCCCTTAATTACTACATTCCCAATATGAATTCCATAAGGTTTTCCTTCTTTCATTTCTGTATAAAAGCCCCCGCCATTAATCCCTAAAATGGCCCCTGTCCTTTTCACAGCTTCCAAAGTCGTTTCTTTAGCACCCAACTTATCTTTAGCCAAAACAACTTTAAAGGCCTTAGGATCGAACAATTTTACCTTGGCAATATATCCTCGGTATCCGAGTTCCTGCAACTTGAAAACTTTAATTTCAACCCGCCGTGAAGCATATTCCTTAACGGGTGCTCCCAGCATCATCAAAATACGTTCTTCATAAATCTGATCTGATTTTTTTTGATGATTCGAAGCTAATTTCGTCAAAGTATTTAAAGATTCATGCTGCTCCTCATACTGATTTTTCTGTGAATCAGCCTGGGATTTTACAACCGTGAATCTTTCTTCAATAGAAGATAAATTTTGTTGAAAAGAATCAAGTGCTGTCCTTAATTCTTCCATCGGCAATAATAAATCTTGTGTAGTTGCACTTAACCCAGTTGTCGTAAGCCATAAACCCAGTAAAGGGGCAATCATTAATGCTATTAAAAGATTAACGACGCGCATTGGGTGCCTCCTTCAAGATATTTAAACTCTTTTCTAAATTCTTTAACTGCTTGTCAAGTACCTCAATCTTCTGATTTAATTCAACTTGAATGCTACCCGAAGAAGATAGGGTTTTATCAGTATTACTTATTTCCTTTCTTAAATTATTCAGTTCCAGATTAAGACTATCTAATCTTTCATTAACCTCCTGCATATTCATCGCATTAGTCTGTTGCATATTGTTAATAGATTTATCCAAATACTGCCTAGCTATGTAAAAGCCTCCATAAACCAAACCACCCCACACCAACAATAACAAGAAAATACATAAAAACTCTTTCCATCTGGATCGGGTATTTCTACGCTTATTCATCATACTTTGAGTACTATTTATCCCCAACTGCTCAGCCTCGCTCATCATTTAACCACTCCTTTCCCTTTCTTCTCTCTCTTCTAATCCATCTCGCGTCTCGCATATAAATTCTCTATCTGTTCTCAGATTCCTTCCCCTGGATTTATTTTCCTTTTAAACCCCCATTAATAGGCCTTAAAAGGCATTCTTGATTAAATCTAATGTCTTAACCGCTTTTTGCTCATCAAAAAGAATTCCCACCACATCAAAGCGGCATTTTCTCTCCAACTGGTTTTGCCTTTTTAAATAATAAGTAGCCAGTCGTCTCAACTTCCGTTGTTTAACCCAGTTAACCGTCTCCTGCGGCAAGCCAAAAAGCGAGCTCTGCCTACTTCTTACCTCAAGAAAAACTAAACAATCGCCATCCTCCGCAATCAGATCAATTTCGCCTAACGAACAACGATAGTTTCGTTCTTTAAGCCTATATCCTTGCTGTTGTACATATACTGCTGCCGCTTCCTCAGCCTTTCTCCCCAGACTAATGCGATCCACGAAATTCACCTCGCGCGTTAATTCATCATTACCAAATGTGCCTTATATCCCCATAGCTATAGCAGGGGGGGGTGAAGAAAACTTTTTCTATGTACCGGGGAAGCTCCATATCTTCTTAAAGCCTCCAGATGTCGTGCCGTCCCATAACCTTTGTTTTCCTTAAATCCATAAACCGGATAAAAATGATCCATTAATTCCATCAGTCTATCCCTGTAAGTCTTCGCAATAATTGAGGCTGCCGCAATGGAAGCAGACAAACTATCTCCATGCACAATACCTTCTTGAGGCAACTCTATATCTATGCTCAGCGCATCAATTAACAAATAATCAGGCTGGATCTGTAAAGAACGTACCGCTTTTCGCATAGCCACACGGGTAGCCTGATAGATGTTTAAACAATCTATTTCTTTATGATTAACCAAGCCAACCGACCAGGCAATTGCTTCTTTTTTGATCATTTGCTCTAATTTTTCCCTCTTGACAGCCGAGAGCTTTTTTGAATCATTTAACCCCGGTAAAAAACAATTCTGAGGAAGGAGCACACACGCAGCCACCACCGGCCCTGCCAACGGTCCTCTCCCCGCCTCATCTATCCCGCCAATCCGTAAATATCCTTGCTTAGCTAAGTACTCTTCTTTTTCCCACAATTGACTTAACCGGGCTTTTTCCTTTTCCATTTTAGCAGCGAGCTTCTGCATCCTCTTTTCATCCTGTTTCAGCATTTTGCTTCTCCCGTTAAAAGATCCATCGTAACACGTCCTAACTTTCCGCCCCGATATTCTGCCAGGAAAATACCGGCTCCTTTTTCCAAATCTACTTCACCGCCACTTACCAAGAACCCTCTTTTCCGGCAAATCTCGGTTAAAACAGCCACCGGCTCCTGCTTTTCTTCCACTTGATACCGCTGCGCAATTCTCCCCGGCTTATGCTGGAGCAACCAATCCACTAACCAAAGGGACAGTTCCAAAGAATCATAGACCATTTCTCTAATTGCCCCAGTCGCCGCTAATTTAAACCCGATTACAGGATCTGCAAATTTAGGCCAGAGAATTCCCGGCATATCCAAAAGCTCTACATCACCCTCCAAACGTACCCACTGCTTCCCTCTGGTTACACCGGGTCTATCCGCGGTTTCAGTTACGCCTCTGCCTGTAAGATTATTAATCATGGTAGACTTCCCTACATTAGGGATTCCCAGCACCATCAACCGGATAACTTGATTTCTAATTCCTCTGGCCAAACGCCGTGCCAGCACATTCTTCGCCTGATTCCTAACCAGATCTAAGATCTTTTTTTTCTCATTACGTCCTTGATTCTTTAAAGCATTAAAAACCAAGATGGGAAAACCCTGCTGACTATAATAATTCAGCCACTGTCTGGTTTCTTCCTCTTCTGCCAGATCGGCTTTATTCAAAATCAGAACAGAGGGCTTGCCTCCTAAAATTTCCTGAAGAAGAGGATTCCGGCTACTGATAGGTAGTCTGGCATCCACAAGTTCTAAAACCACATCAACCAATTTTATGTTTTCAAGGATTAACCTTTTTGTTTTCGCCATATGCCCCGGGAACCAATTAACCAATCTAAAACCCTCCTCTTTACAACCACCTAAACGAAAAGCAATTTTATTCATTGTACCACAAAACAGCAACAAAAGAAACGTATGTTCTCCCTAAGATTTATACTTTCCGATATATTAAGAAAGGACTGAGCTATCTCAGTCCCCCTCTGTAAATTATCTTGCTCTTTCTTTAATTCTCGCTGCTTTACCGGATAATTTCCGTAAATAATAAAGTTTAGCTCTGCGCACAAGTCCTTTACGCATTACTTCAATTTTTTGCACTCTGGGCGTATGAATAAGGAAACAACGCTCAACACCTACACCATAAGAGATTCGACGAACTGTAAAGGTCTCATTTAACCCGCTGCCCCTTCTCTTAATAACGGTACCTTCAAAGACCTGGATTCTTTCTCTGTTTCCTTCCACCACTTTAACGTGCACACGTACTGTATCACCAGGCCGGAAATCAGGAATATCCTTACGTAATTGTTCAGCTTCAACTGATTTTAATAAATCCATGAAATTTACCTCCTTCCACCTAGATGTTCATATCTTGCCCTTTAAATCAAGACAGCGGACCATCCTTTTTACCTAAAAACCAACAAGCTAAGTTATTATATCATATCTTCCCCCGGTTTAACAACCTATTTCCACCCATTTTTCTCCTAACAGGCGATCCAAAATAATCGCGACGGCACTTCTTACGGATAAATGGTTATATGTACCCCGACCATAAATAGGTTCCAGTACATAATCAGCATCCTCCACAATCTCCTTACTCATTCCCCAGCCGGTACCGAATAGTAATAAATAATTTTGCGCCGTATCTGCTTCCATGATCTCCCGCATTTGCACATAACTTATCGAACGGGGATAAACCTGGGCATCAGTAACAATAATTTTTAGCTCCACCCCATCTTCTGCTTTAAGCTCATCCTTTACTGCTTCCAGCGACTCTCTTACGCACACCTTCTTTAAGGCTTCCTGCCGATCAGGATTATAAATAGCGCCATAACCCTGCTGCCAATAAGCAATAACCTCCTGTACAAGCCGCTTTTGCGCCGGTAAAGGATGAATAAGATAATATTTTTTAACATCATAAGTAACGGCACAGCGCGCAATATCATGAATATCCAGATTAGTGATAGAAGTAGTGATAATTTCCTTTCTTTTATTATACACAGGATAATGAAGCAAACCTACCAAGATCCGCTTATTCATCATGCTCATTCTCCTCCTGCAGGATTTCGGTCAGCAATTGCTTATCTTTACTTGAAACTTCTTGACTTTTGAGCAAATCCGGTCTTCTTTGCAGTGTCCTTTTTAAAGATTCCTTCCGCCGCCACTTGCGGATTTCTTCATGATTTCCTGAAAGAAGAACCTCCGGAACAGCCATCCCCCGAAATGATCTGGGCCTTGTATATTGCGGATATTCTAATAACCCATTATAAAAGGAATCAGAAAGAGGTGATTCCCTTTCACCTAAGACATCCGGTAAGAGCCGACAAACAGCATCAATTACCACCATTGTAGGAATTTCTCCACCCGTCAGCACATAATCTCCAATTGATATTTCTTGGTCAACTAATGCTCTAATCCTTTCGTCAAATCCCTCGTAATGACCACAAATAAACGTCAGACTTTCTTCTTGAGCTAATTCTCTCGCCATCTTCTGATCAAATTTTTCTCCCTGAGGACTCATTAACAGAATTTTTCCATGATAATTGGGGAGATCACCAAGCACAGACTCCAAGGCATAATAAACCGGCTCGGGTTTTAAAACCATTCCCGCCCCACCACCGAAAGGACTATCATCCACATTCTTATGTTTTGAGGGTGAAAAAGGACGAAAATCTACCAGCTTAACGCTGATGATCTGCTTTTCCTGCGCCCTTTTTAAGATACTTGTATTAAGAGGGCCATTAAACATCTCCGGAAAAATAGTAAAAATTTGTATTTCCATAGGTATCTCCAGATCCCCCCTAATCCAACAACCCGGGTGGAACTTTTACTTCAATTCTGCCGGAATTGAAGTCAACCCGCGTAATCACAGACTTTAAAGCAGGAAGATAGATCTCCTTTTCATCCGGGGTTTTCACCACAAAAACATCATTACTGCCGGTTTTTAAAACATCCGTAAGCTTTCCCAAATATCTTTCTTCTTCATAAATCGCCAGCCCCATTAATTGAAAAATATAAAAAGAACCGGCGGGTAAGGGGCTTACTTCCTCCCGGGGTATTTCCAAATACAGATTCTTAAACCTTTCTGCCTCGTTCATATCAGGAATCTCTTTTAAGGTTAAGAGGACAAATTTTTGATAAAGCTGCACCGTATCTACTGTATACTCCTCCACTTTTTCCGTTCTCCTGATAAAGACCTTTTTTAAAGCCAAAAACCTCCCCGGATCATCCGTTAAAGGATAAATTTTTAACCCACCTTTATGTCCATGGGTATTAATAATCTGACCGATTATAATATATTTCTCCATCGTCACTCCTACCTTATGGCTATAATAAGCCCATCCTCAAGCAGAATCTCTCTTTGCATTATTTCGTCCCAATTATCTCCTACTTGAATTTCTAAAGGACCTTCAATCTCCCCTTGAACAACTTCATTCCCAATTTCTAACGTACTAATGAACTTAATTTGTTCTGCCATCTTTTCCTTTGTTTCTTCTCTTTTCAACTTTTCATATTCGAATTGCTCTCTCACTGCGGCTACTTGAGGCGAAGCCTTCAAGGTTAATTCGGTAATCATCTTTTTCGCCCGCTGTTCAATAAACTTAAGTTCTGCCTCCAGTTTATTGATTCCTTCCTGCAGCTCCTGAATTAAATCTTTTTTAAATCCCTCCGTTACCTTAGCCTTCACCAGTATTTTTCGATTTATAGTTAACTTTTCCATGGTCTTTCCCTCCTTCTTTTTTTGCTTCCTTTGTTATATGGAAAGAGAGGTCTTCCCTGACCTCTCTCTATTGAACTATATCTACTATCACCTTTTTGTCCTCGCGGACAGCTGCAGCTCTGACTATTGTGCGGATTGCTCTGGCAATTCGGCCCTGCTTCCCAATTACTTTACCCATATCCTGGGGAGCCACACGCAACTCAAATATTACTGTGTCATTTTCCTCTCGAGAAGATACATTGACCTCTTCCGAATTATCAACCAAAGCTTTAGCCAAGACTTCAACCAATTCTTTCATTAATTACACCCCCAAAATTACTCGCTATCTTTAGCCAAAATACCGGCTTTGTTTAGCAGCGATTTGGCTGTTTCCGAAGGCTGAGCCCCAGTTTTTAACCAGTATAATGCTCTTTCTTCGTCAATTTTCAGCACTAAGGGATTTTTAGTAGGGTCATAATAACCAATTTCCTCAATAAAACGTCCGTCACGTGGTGTACGGGAATCAGCCACTACTAAACGGTAAAAAGGAGCCTTTTTAGCACCCATTCTTCTTAATCTGATTCTTGTAGCCATCATTTCACCTCCTTAATATATACTCTTACTTGAAAAAGGGCATTTTAGATAAAGCTTTTTTACCGGCTTTTCCACTTGATTGTAACTGGGTAAACTGCTTCATCATTTTTTGCATCTGCTCAAACTGTTTGATTGTTCTATTTACATCCTGAATCGAAGTGCCACTACCCACGGCAATTCTTTTTCTACGACTGCCATTAATTATCTCCGGCTTCCTTCGTTCCTGAAGCGTCATCGCCCGAATAATGGCTTCCACATGTTTAATATCCTTTTCATTTATTTCTAACCCTTGTAGACCCTTTACTTTACCCATTCCTGGGATCATATCCAGAAGTTGATCTAACGGTCCCATCTTTTGCATCTGTTGAATCTGCTCCAGATAATCTTCAAAGGTAAATTCATTCTGGCGCAACTTTCGCTCTAACTCTTGAGTCTTCTGCAAATCCACGGTAGCTTGCGCTTTTTCAATAAGAGTGAGCACATCTCCCATCCCAAGAATCCTGGAGGCCATCCGCTCGGGATGAAAAGCCTCTAAGGCATCAAGTTTCTCACCCATACCGGCAAATTTAATAGGCTTCCCTGTAACAGCTTTGACCGATAAGGCCGCCCCACCTCTGGTATCTCCATCCAGTTTAGTTAGAACTACTCCGTCCAAGCCTAAGCTTTGGTTGAACTTCTCCGCTACATTAACGGCATCCTGACCTGTCATGGCATCCACCACAAGTAAAATCTCCTCTGGATGACAAGCCTTTTTAATCTCTTCCAATTCGCTCATTAATTCTTCATCAACATGCAATCGCCCAGCTGTATCTAAAATGACCAGGTCATGACCATTTTTTTCGGCCATACTTTTTGCCCCTCTGGCAATATCCACAGGGTTTTGTTTGTCTCCCAACGAAAACACCGGAATATTGAGCTGTTCACCTAAAACTTGCAGCTGTTTAATCGCAGCAGGTCGATAAACATCACAAGCAGTAAGCAAAGGACTCCTGCCCAGTTTTTTTAGATAACGGGCTAATTTAGCGCTGGTCGTTGTTTTACCCGAACCCTGCAAGCCCACCATCATTACCACAGTAGGGGGTTTAGACGCCACATTTATTTTACTTTGCGTCCCTCCCATTAATTGGGCCATTTCGTCATGCACAATCTTAATAACCTGTTGTCCCGGAGTAAGGCTTTGTAAGACCTCGGAACCAATAGCTCTTTCTGTAATTTTATTAATAAAATCTTTCACCACTCGATAACTGACATCAGCTTCCAAAAGAGCTAACCGAACTTCCCTCATCGCCTGTTGAACATCTTTTTCGGAAAGCTTTCCCTTGCCACGCAGGTTTTTAAAAACCGCCTGAATCTTCTCCGTAATATTTTCAAAGGCCATCTATTTACCTCACCTACCAACTATCTTCTAATTTTTTAAGCAGGGCAGCTAACTTTTCCCAATCATCTTCCAAATTGTTTTTCTTCAGCCTCTCCCTTAATTCTCCTAACCTTTTACTAAGCTCTTGCCTGATCTCCCTGCTCGTCACATATTTTTGCACCAACCCCAGCTTATCCTCATAATGCTGCAAAGCTTCTTCCGTCCGCTTTAAAAGGTCATAAACAGCCGGTCGTGAAACGCCCTGATTTTGACTTATTTCCCCCAAGGATAAATCCTGTTGAAAATATAAGTCATATATCTTCTTCTGTTTTTCAGTTAAAAGAGAGCCATAAAAATCAAGCAATAAGGCTCTCTGCGTTAGATTATCCATCTGCACTAACTCCATGTTAAGGATATTTACTTAACAGTTATTATTTTAAACTATAAAGCTACTTTCTGTCAACTAATTTTTCTTTCTAAAATATTTTTCACTGCTTCAAAAAAAACATCTATCAACTCCGGATCAAACTGCACACCACCAGATTCTTCGATTTCTTTTAAGGCATCTGTTGAAGAAAGAGCTTTCCTATAAGGACGATCGGAAATCATCCCCTCATAAGCATCAGCCAGCGCCAAAATCCGACATTCCAACGGAATGTTTTTCCCTTTAATTCTAAAGGGATAGCCATTACCGTCCCACCATTCATGATGTTTTAAAATTAATTCCGCAATCGGAGCCATCTCATTAGAAAACTGAGCGATCCGATACCCTATTTCACAATGTCTCCTCATCTCCATGGTTTCTTCCCAATTAAGCGGACCCCGCTTGAAAATAATGCTATCTTTAATCCCTACTTTGCCAATATCATGATAACAGGCTAATTTATCTAACTTCTCCATTTGTTGTGGTAATAATTTTAAAATTACCCCCATTTCATTGACTACCTTTTGCATAAACTGAATATGCCCCTCTTCTCCAAAATCCTTTGCAAGCAAAAGCTTCTTCATCGCATTAATAATCGAGAGGTGCGAAATGCTTCTATTTTTCATTTTTTCGCTATACATCTTATTATCGGCTTCCCGGAAAAGGTCTTGCGGCAAAACTGCCTTGCCTTTAGAAGTGGCAAAACCTACCGACATATTGACAGGAAGTTCCGTCTTGCTTATATTTTGTCTAGCCATTTCCTCATAAAGAGCATAACAGGTTTTCTCCATCAACTCCTCATCATAATCGGTCAAAATAACTGCAAATTCATCTCCCCCAATCCTAGCGATGCGACCATCCTGTTCGAAAATCCTTTTCAGGATATCCGCAGCAGTTTTAATCAATAAATCACCATAAGCGTGACCAAAAGTATCATTAATAATCTTGAGCCCATCAATATCACAAACTATTATGCCTAAAAAGGTATATTCTTCATTCTCTAGGTTACGCATCTCTTCTTCAAAATATAAACGGTTCCCTAAATCGGTTAAAACATCATGCTGGCTTAAATATTTTAACTGTGTTTCTACTTTTTTGCTTTCGGTAATATCCCGCGCAATTCCTTCATAAGAAATAATCCTGCCCACTTCATTATAGATAGGAACGCACCGCTGTTCTAACCAAATAATATTCTTGTTTTTATGTTCTATTCGCAGAACAATATTGATTCCTTCCCTGCCTACAGGTCTTTTTAAAGCCTCCAACTGGTACAAATCACTGGATTGGACAAGTCTTAGAAAAAGTTGAGAATCTTGATAGAATTCTTCTGCTTTGTATCCTGTTAAAGTTTCAACAGAAGGACTTATGTAATCAAACCCATAATTAGGCCAAAGCGAAAAACGGTAAATCACGTCCTGCGCATTTTCCGCCAGCAAACGGAAACGAGCCTCACTCTGCTCCAATTCCTTCTTCATGCGTTGAAAATAGATGTTCAATAAAGCAATAGCAGCCACTAAAGAAATCACTGCTGAAAAGAAATAACCGTATGAAGCCAGTTGCATTATATAACGCGTAAATGGATAAAGAGAAAGATGAACACTCCAAACAATCAATCCACCGCCGGCAAGCATTTTACCAATTCCAGTTATATCTTTATATTCCAAGATGCTCATACCGGTATAAAACATGCTAATAGCCATAAACGCTACAGGTAATAACGAGGATAACAACGGAGGCATTTCCAAAAAAGTTCCAATTGAGCACCAAACCATTCCGAAAATAAAACAATACCTCCAGTTTTTAGACAAGGATTTACTAATAAAAGCATAAGAACCCTCTAGGAGAAAATATCCCGCTACTGCCAGGGAGATTAAATCCAACAATCTAATAAAAGGAGAAAAAACGTTAATATCTTTCCCTAAAAAGATCATGGTAAAATCAAAGGCTAATTTAATTATTAAAATTACCCCGCTAATGCACCATAAACGCACAAAACGGTCACGGTATTCCCAATATAAATACCCAAATACAAATAATAAAATAAAAGGGTTAATAGTTGCTAAAAGCATGAAATATATATCCATCTCATATTTCTCCTTAATTTATGCTCTATTACTAATTTTCTATTTTTGTCGAAAAAACCCTCTAAAATATTTAAATTTGTAACAAATAAATTAAAATCAGGATACTTTAGTCCTGATTTTAAAACTACCCTTTATATATTGTCATTGTTTAGTAATTATTGTCAAGTGTTTTTTGCCAACTTGCACCCACGTTTTTGAACTTCAAACAAAATTTTCTCCTCGTCCATCGTCAACATCTGCCGTTCTTTCATCACTATTTTCCCATCAATAATCACTGTTTTTACATCAGCTGATTGAGCTGCATAGACAAGATTAGCTACCGGATCATGTAAAGGTGTTAAATGGGGTTCATGTAAATTCAAAATCAGCAGATCCGCTTTTTGTCCCGGTGCTAAAGAACCTACCTCCCGCAGACCCAAGGCTTCCGCTCCCTTCTTGGTGGCCATCTCCAAAACCAGCCTAGACGGTAAGACCGTAGGATCCATAGTGGCAACTTTATGTAATAAGGCACACGTCCGCATTTCTTCCAACATATCTAAATTATTATTACTGGCGGCTCCATCTGTACCTAACCCCACCACAGCACCTTGACGCAAAAGCTGTGGGATCGGAGCTATCCCACTGGCCAGCTTCATATTACTTTCCGGATTATGAGCAATCCCCACCTTGTTTTTTACCAGAATCTCCATTTCCTTTTCTGAAAGATGAACACAATGTGCCGCTAAAACATGACGTTCCTGAAAAAAACCAATTGAATCTAACAATTCAACAGGTCTCATCCCATATTGTTGGCTGACCTCAGCTACCTCCTGAAGAGTCTCCGCCAGATGAATATGCAGACCAACTCCATAATCATCAGCCAACGCCATCACTCTTTGTAAATATTCAGGAGGACAGGTATAAGGCGCATGGGGACCAAAAAGGCAGGTGATTCGCCCCTCTCCTTTTCCCTGCCAAGTTTTAATAAACTCCTCACTTTCCCGCAAAGCCAACCCTGCCTTATCTCCTGACCCGACCATCCCTCTAGACAAGGAGGCTCGTATGCCAGATTCTAATACTGCCTGCGCCGTCTGCTCCATATAAAAATACATATCTGCAAATGTAGTCGTGCCCGATTTAATCATTTCTAAAATAGCTAACTGAGTGCCCCAATAAATATCCTCCGCTTGCAGCTGAGCCTCACACGGCCAAATTTTTTCCGAAAGCCAAGCCATCAGAGGCAGATCATCAGCATACCCGCGCAACATCGTCATCGCTGCATGAGTATGACAATTTACAAAACCAGGGATCACCAAACTATCCCGCCCATTAAGCACCGTAAAACCCGCATATTTATCCTGTAGGTTTGCACCCACCTCTTTAATCGTCTTTCCCTCAATGGCCAGATCGCCTTTAAACCACAGTTGTTCTCTGGGGAGAGAATCCAGTGGAACGAGTAATGCCTCTTTGATTAAGATCCCTTTCATTAATTTTCCTCCCCCCGCCCCCCGGAAAATACCGTCTGCAGGCTAACTCGAAAAGGACGACGTAAAATACCACGTTCCGTAATAAATGCCGTCACCAGTTCAGCCGGAGTTACATCAAAAGCCGGATTATACACCTTTACATCTGCTGGAGCTAACTGATAATTTTTCCATTTTCTGATTTCATCAGGATTTCTTTCTTCAATAGGGATCTTCCAACCGGTAGAAAGAGACATATCAATAGTAGAAAGGGGAGCTGCTACATAGAAAGGAACGTTATGATAATTAGCAAGTACCGCCAAAGAATAGGTGCCAATTTTATTAGCTACATCTCCATTAGCAGTTATCCGATCCGCTCCCACTACTACTACGTCGATTTTGCCCTGTTTCATCAAATATCCCGCCATATTATCGGCAATCAAAGTAACAGGAATATTCTCCTCCATTAATTCCCATGCTGTCAGCCTTGCTCCCTGTAAAAGCGGTCTCGTCTCATCAACATAAACCCGAATATTCTTTCCTTCTTCATAAGCGGCCCTAATTACCCCTAGTGCCGTCCCATAACCGGCTGTTGCCAAAGCTCCGGCATTACAGTGCGTTAAAATAGAGGAGCCTACCGGAATAAGTTCGCTCCCGTAATCACCAATCCACCTATTGGCCGTTAAGTCCTCTTCGAAAATTTGTAAAGCTTCCTTTTCCAGCATCTTTTTTATTTCTAAGATCGTGCAAGCATTATTTCCCTTCCAGCTTTTTTCCATTCGTCCTAAAGCCCAAAAAAGATTTACCGCCGTAGGTCGCGTTTTACCTAAGAGTTCCTGGGCTTTTTCCAGCACTGCAAAAAATTCAGTTTTCTCATAGCCCTCGTAAGATAAAGCTGCCAAGACTAGTCCAAACGCAGCCGCAACCCCTATTGCCGGAGCCCCTCGCACTTTCATTGTTTTAATCGCTTCGACAACATCAAGGTAATTTTGGCAATAAAAATATTCCTGATATGAAGGTAAAAGAGTCTGGTCAAGTATCACCAGGCGATTCTCTTGCCACTCTATCGCTTTCACAACACATCCCCCCTTTTCCCACTCTTTCTTATCTCGCTAGCCGTTAGCAGCAATCACAGTTTTCTTCTAAAGAAACTTCTGCCAGAGCGGTCATAATCAAGCGGGAGATATCATTATTCAGTTTTTTCGTAATTTCCAGCACTTCACTGTGTGAAAGCACACTAGGAGCCATCCCGGCTGCATAATTAGTAACCATCGCTATGGTAGCATAACAAATCCCCGCTTCACGCGCTAAAACAACCTCCGGTACACTAGTCATGCCCACTAAATCTCCCCCTAGGAGCTTACACATTTTTATTTCCGCCGATGTCTCAAAACGTGGTCCTTCCATACAAACATAGCAGCCACCCTGTTGTACTTTTAGCCCTAACTCTACCGCTTTTTCAAAAAGAAAGCTACGTAGTTTCGGACAATAAGGATCGGTTACATCAATATGCCGGACACCTTCAAATCTGCCTTCAAAAAAAGTACTCTTTCTTGTTTTGGTGAAATCAATAAACTGATCGATGATGACAAAATCAAGGGGAGCCATCTTTTCATTAAGAGAGCCCACCGCTGCTGTAGCAATAATTTTTTTCACTTCCAGTTCCTTTAAGGCTTGCATATTAGCCCGATAATTAACCAAATGAGGGGGTACAGAATGACGTTTTCCGTGCCGCGCCAAAAACACGATCTTTCTACCATGATAAGTGCCAAACAGCAAATTTACCTTCCCATATCTAGTTTCCACATCAATCTCTTTGACGTTTTCTAACATGTCGGCCCGATAAACTCCAGTCCCTCCGATTACAGCGAGATCAGCCTTTAACATTATACCATCCTCCTCTTTCATTCAAATATACCCCTGCAAAAAGTCTCCGGAGCAAACTCCTCTAAATTCTCCATCTTTTCTCCCATGCCAAGATATTTCACCGGTAATTTATACTCATTTTGGATTCCTAAAATAACTCCACCCTTCGCCGTTCCCTCTGTTTTTGTAAGAATTACTCCTGTAACACCTGTTGCTTCAGAAAATAGTCTTGCCTGAGAGAGGGCATTCTGGCCGGTTGTCGCATCTAAAACAAGCAGAACCTCCTTAGGACTGTCTGGAATTTCCCGGTCAATAACCCGACGAATTTTTTTTAATTCCTCCATCAGATTAGTTTTCGTTTGCAGACGACCTGCCGTATCAATCAGCAATATATCTGCCTTTCTAGCTTTAGCGGCTTGTACGGCATCATAAACTACCGCTGCCGGGTCTGCCCCCTCGTGATGATGAATCATCTCTAAACCGCTCCTCTGACACCATACCTCCAACTGTTCAATAGCGGCGGCCCGAAAGGTATCAGCGGCCGCTACCATCACCTTGTATCCCTGCTCCTTCAACCGATAACCTAATTTTCCGATGGAAGTAGTCTTGCCCACGCCATTAACTCCTACCACCAAAATCGGATTTAAAATACCCTTTACTAAATTCAAACAATGATTACCTTCTTTTAAGATCTTTATTATTTCTTCTTGCAGAACTTCCTGCAGTTTTGCCGCTTCCGTCAGTTTTTCTTCCCTAGTTCTTTTACGCACAGCGTCTACCAATTGTACCGCCGTTTCCACCCCAATATCAGCTAAAATCAGTGTTTCCTCTAATTCAGCAAAAAGCTCTTCATCTATCTGTCCTTTTCCGGTTACTACTTCCGTTACTTTTTGCAAAATTGCTCCTAAAAAGCCCACTTCCCAATCCCCCTTTCTTTCTATTTTAACTTGCTTCCTTTTGGGCATCTTCCAGTTTAACCGAAACAAGGCGAGAAACGCCGGTTTCTTCCATCGTAATCCCATATAAAACATGTGCTGCCTCCATCGTTCCTTTTCGATGAGAAATTACGATAAACTGCGTCTCACGAGCAAAATCGCGCAACAAATCCGCAAAACGATTAACATTGGCCTCGTCAAGATTAGATTCTATTTCATCAAGCACACAAAAAGGACTTGGCCGAACTTGCAACATCGCCATTAATAAGGCAATTGCCGTTAAAGCCCTTTCTCCTCCCGAAAGCAAAGAAAGGTTTTGCGTCTTTTTCCCCGGAGGTTGAGCAACAATCTCTACACCGGTTTCCAGCAGCTGCTCCGGTTCACTTAAAACTAATTCGGCTTTACCACCACCAAAAAGATGAACGAAAATCTCTTTAAAAGCCTCATTGACTTGCAGATAAGTCTCTTTAAACCTCTGCGCCATAATCTGATCCATTTCTCTGATCACAATTTCCAATCTTGCTTTAGCCTCCGCCATATCACTAACCTGATTACGTAAGAAGTCCAATCTTTCTTTAAGTCGGCTATACTCTTCAATGGCTCCCAGGTTTACTTCACCCAACTCACTGATTTCTACCTTTAGCATCGCAATTCTTTCCATAACCCTTTGGCGGGATTCCTGCAGAACTATGCCTCTCTTTTGCGCTACCTCTAATGTTAAATTATATTGCTCGGTCAATCTCCTTGCCGCAGCTTCCAATGCTGATTCCAATTTAGACTGCTGTAACTGCGACTGATGAAGCTTCTCCTCTTTTTCACGCAGCAAATAAGTATATTTCTTTACTTCTTGAGAAATACCGCTAATCAGATCCTGCACATTATGCTTGTTTTGCCGCATTTCCTGGAGCTGCCCTTCTAATTCCTGCAGCAAGCGAAAAGAATCCGCAATTCCTGTCTTTGCTTCCTGAAAAGCTTTTTCCAGTTCTACTTCCTTTTGCCCACTATTTTGTACTTCCTCTCCCTTTTCCTGGGCTTGCTGCTCTAACTGAGACAAGCGTACCAAATAATAATTCTCCTCTTTGCGATAAGCCGTCAATTTGGCTTCTACTGTTGCCGCTTCAATCCGCAACTGAGTAAGCTCCTCATTTTTTTTCAATTTCTCCAGTTGACGTTTTTGCGTTTTTTCCTGCAATTCCTCCAGCTGCGCTAGACAAACCTTCCTTTTTTCCTCTAGCACCTTTTTCTTTTCCTTAAACTTTTCCACACTTTGGAAAAGACTTTCGTTTTCGTTACTGACCTCCTTAATTTCTAACTGGAGATTTTCTGCTTCCGCGTCATGACGTCCTTTATCGGCACGCCAACGATCCAGAACCGTACTTACTTCAACCTCACGTAAACGCAATCCTTGGATTCTTTCTTTAATCTTTTCCCATTGCTGACGTGCTTCCTGTACGGCGGCTTCTAATTCTGCTTCCCTTTTTTCCCCTACCAAAAGAAGAGCATCCTGTACTTTAATTTTCTCTTGTAACTCTTCTATATTCCTCCTGCGTCCCAAGATACTGCTATGAAAAGCTTTCGTACTGCCCCCGGTAAGAGAGCCTCCAGGATTAACCGTTTCACCATCCAAAGTAACCAAGCGATAACGGAACCCCGTTTCCTTACCTTTTTCTACCGCAATAGTTAAATTCTCCACCAACCAGGTACGTCCTAACAAATATTCCATAATCCCTTGATAGCTATCTTCATAATGAATTAACTCACTAAGACGTCCCAGCACCCCCTTCCCAGAGGGCTGAGATTCCCTCTTAACCTGACCTTTTACCGTATCCAGCGGCAAAAAAGTCACTCTCCCCCGGTTATGCTCTTTTAACCAAGCAATAGCTTTTCTAGCCGAATGTTCATTTTCCGTCACAATATGCTGTAAAGAGCCGCCCAGCACCACTTCGACCGCCGTTTCATATTCCCGGGGTACTTCCATTACTTGCGCCACAGTACCAATTATTCCCGTTAACTCTCCTTTGTCTTTCATCTGCAGAATTTCCCTTACACCATGACCATAACCCTGTCCTTCCTTTTCCATTTCCAAAAGTAATTTATGACGGGAACTAAAATTATTTTTTTCCTCTTTGGCAGACAGGTTTTGCTGTTGCTGTATTTTCAGCTCTTCCCTTTCCTCCAAATACTTTTTATCCTTCGCCACCAGTTCCTCTTGCAAATTATAAAGCAAAGACGTATTATCCTGGGCTTCTTTTTCTAAATCAGAAAGTTTCTCCACCACCTGGGAAATTTCTTCTTTCATTTGATCTTCCCGGACGGCAATCTGTTCTTTTTGTTTTTGCAAAGCTACCATTCTTTGCTTTAACCCGGTAATTTCATTTTGCGCCATCGTTTCTTCTTGTAAAAGGGCAAAATGATCGTTTTTTAACTCTTCTTGTTGATCCCTTTCTTCCTGTTCCTTTTTATTCTCCTCTTCCAGCAAAGCTTCATATTGATGCAATTTTTCCTTGCCTTCAGCTAATTTACTAAGCAATAAATCTTCCTGTGTTCGATGCTCTGCCAGCTCTTTATTGATGGCTGCTGTTTCTTGCTGCAACTGTTGCTGTTCTTTGGCTAATTGTTCTTTTTGAACTAGTAAATCAGCCTTCCTTTCCGTGATCAGTTGCTTTTGACTCTCGTTTTTCTCCAGCAATAAATTTTCCTGGTAGATTTTTTCCTGATAAAAGCCGAGCTCCTCATCATTTTTTTGCAGTGCTAGTCTATATTCTTCCTCGCTCGTCTGCACTTGATGATAGTGTGCTTTAGTTTCTTCCAAAGCCAGTTCCAGCTCGTTAGCGTTATTTTGATTCTTCTCCAGCTGTCGCCGGTAATTTCCTGTTTCCTCCACAATTAACCCTATTTCCAGATCATCCAGTTCTGTCTTTTTATCTCGATATAAAGAGGCCTTCTCCGCCTGTTCAGCCAACGGTTCTTCCTGCATAGTAAGCTCTCCAATAATATCCGTCAGTCGTACCAAGCTATTTTCCGTTTCCTCCAGTTTTTTAGCAGCCTCCCGTTTTTTATACCGATATTTTATGATGCCGGCTGCTTCCTCTAATAAACTACGTCTTTCCTCTGATTTAACAGAAAGAACCTCATCAATTTTTCCTTGCCCAATAATCGAAAATCCTTCACGGCCGATCCCCGTATCCATGAACAACTCATGAATATCCCGCAAACGGCAAGGAACCCGGTTAATCAAGAAATCACTTTCTCCTGAACGATAAAGACGGCGTGTCACCGTTATTTCATTATATTCTAAAGGGAAATAACCGGAGGAATTATCTATCGTCAGGGACACCTCAGCCATCCCCAAAGAGCGACGTTTCTCGCTTCCCGCAAAGATTACGTCCTCCATTTTATCGCCACGCAAGGATTTAACGCTCTGTTCTCCCAAAACCCAGCGAATCGCATCAGAGATATTTGATTTTCCACTACCGTTAGGCCCTACCACCATAATAATTCCCGGTTTAAATTCCAAGTTTGTTTTATCAGCAAAAGACTTAAACCCTTGGATTTCTAACTTTTTTAGATATACCTTCTCCATTCCGTCCTCCCCCGCCAAACTTCACAATATACTACTCCTTTATCTAAATTCGATATTTTTTCAGGAAGTCCTGTCTTTTTATCGTTACGGATTGAGAAGCAGTACTAATTTCCAAATTATTTTTAGCTAATTTTTCTTGCGGCACTAACTTGATTCTCTCAATCCCGTATTTTTCCCTCAGTAAAACCAAGTTAAGCTTTTTTTGTCCTACTACTTTAGATTGAGCCAAAGGATGAAAAGAAAGAGTAAGGGCTTCTCCTTCCTGCAGCTCTAACTCACTAAGCCCGGTCTGCATCTGTTCAAGCAAAAGATGACTTTCCACTAGTTCACCAAAAGCAGGGTGATAAGGACCTGCCAGCAAATCCTGCTGCAGAGAAAGGTTTTCAACCGCCTGAAGGCCCATGCGGATAACCGGTATCCCATAAAAAGAAAAAGTCCCTAACCAATCGGCCGCCGTCTCTACTGCCTGCTCCAAACTCCATGGTTGATACTTTTTCTCCTTATACCACGTGGCTAAAATTGTCCCTTTTAAGACCAAGGTTGGATAAATACGCACAAAATCAGGTGCTGCAGCAACAGCCTTTTCTACCGTTAAACGAGCAAAAGAACGATTGTCTCCCGGTAAACCCAGCATTAACTGATACCCTACTTGAAAAGGATACTTTCTTAAAAGACGGGTAGCCGTAAGCGTATCTGCTACCGAATGCCCCCTGCCGGTCTTTTTTAACACTTCATCCACCAGGGACTGTACCCCTAATTCTACCGTGGTTACACCATAAAAGAAGAGCCGGTCTAAAATTTCTTTATTAATAAAATCCGGTCTGGTGGAGAGCCTGATTCCGTTAATCCGCCCTTTCCTTTTTTGCTCCGCCGCTGCCTGCAAATATTCCCCCTGCTTTTCAGGAGGTATGGCCGTAAAGCTTCCCCCATAAAAAGCTATTTCTACATACCTATCCGGCCATAATCTAGCCTTTTTTAAATATGCGTCAACATAATCAGCAATCTCTTCAGGTTGAATTGCTTCCTTCTCCCCACTAATTTCCCATTGGTTACAAAAAACACAAGTAAACGGACATCCTACATGGGGAATAAAAAAAGGAATGATTAACGGCTTTTCCATCATCTAAACCCCCATCTTATGCAGAGCCTCTCTAGCGGCGTTTTGCTCCGCCTCCTTTTTTGTCTTGCCAGTTCCTCTGGCCAGCTCCCCTTCATTCAAATAAACAGCCGCCCAGAATTTTTTAGCATGATCGGGACCTTCTTCCCGTAAAATTTGATATTGCACACTGCTCTTTGGATCCTTTTGAATATGTTCCTGCAGCTTTGTTTTATAATCGCCAAAATCTCCCCTCGCCGCATTTTCAATAATCGTTTTTAAAACAGTCAGAATAACCCTCCGAACCTTTTTCAGACCTAAAGACAAATAGAGCGCCGCGATAAACGCTTCAAAGCAATCGGCTAAATTAGAAACACGACTGGCTCCACCCATCTGTTCCTCTCCCCTGCCTAATAATAAATATTCTCCCAAGCCCATTTTTCTTGCTCCCTGCACTAGAGCAGCTTCACAAACAATAGCGGCTCTCATTTTGGTTAATTCCCCTTCCGTTTTATCGGGATATTTTTCATATAAATGCTGAGCTATGACCAACCCAACCACCGCATCCCCCAAAAACTCCAGCCGTTGATTGTGCATACCGGAAACCCCTTTTCCTTCGTAAAGAAAAGAAGGGTGGATCAGAGCTTGGTTTACCAACTGCAAGTCCACCTTTTCCTTAATCTGTAATTGTCCCAGTAGTTTTTCTAACTGTTCCTTCCGCTGCACATCAAGCATCAACAACTTCCTCCGTTAATTATATTATGCCTCAAATTTTCCCAAAAGAACAGTAGCATTATGCCCACCAAACCCCAAAGAATTGCTTAGCGCATATTTTACCCGCATCTTCCTGGCTGTATTAGGGACATAATCCAAATCACACTCAGGATCAGGCTGTTCATAATTAATCGTGGGTGGAATAATGTCATGATAAAGAGTAAGTGCTGTGGCAATTGCTTCAATCCCGCCTGCCGCCCCCAAAAGATGGCCCGTCATCGATTTAGTAGAACTCACCGCCAGTTTAGAGGCATGCTCCCGAAAAACCTTTTTAATCGCCATCGTTTCATATTTATCATTTAATTCGGTAGAAGTTCCATGGGCATTAATATAATCAATCTCCTCCGGCTGAAGATCCGCATCCCGCAAAGCTGCGGCCATCGCTTTAGCTGCCCCCACTCCGCCAGGTACCGGTGCCGTAATATGATATGCGTCCGCCGAGGAACCATACCCCAGCATCTCCGCATAGATCTGTGCTTTCCTTTTTTGCGCCAACTCCAAGCTTTCCAGAATAACCAGGCCGGCTCCTTCGCCCATCACAAAGCCATCACGTGTTTGCTCAAAGGGCCGGCTGGCTTTACGCGGGTCATCATTACATCTGGACATCGCTCTCATCGAACAAAAACCAGCGAAAGCCATGGGCGTAATCGCCGCTTCTGTTCCACCCGTAATCACCAAATCAGCTACGCCGTTTTGAATCATTTTAAAAGCTTCCCCAATGGCATTTGTTGCCGAAGCACACGCAGTTACAACCGTAATATTAGGACCCGTTACCCCAAAAGTAATCGCAATCTGACCCGCCGCCATATTGGTAATCATCATCGGCACAAAAAAGGGACTTACCCTGCCCGGCCCTTTCTGCCGCTTTACTTCCATTTGTTCCTCCAGCGTTTCCATCCCGCCAATCCCGGAACCGATCACAACCCCCACCCGGTCTTGACCAACCTTAACTAAATCTACTTCCGCATTTTCCACAGCCATTTGGGCAGCGGCCACCGCAAACTGCGTAAATCTGTCCATGCGCCTTGCTTCTTTTTTATCGATATACTGAGATGGTTCGAAACCCTTTACCTCCCCGGCAACCTGTGTCGGCAATTCACTAACATCAATACGCTTGACCAAATCAATTCCTGTTCTTCCTGTAATTAGCCCTTGCCAAAAATCTCGAACACCGATTCCCAGGGGTGTAATAGCCCCCATTCCTGTAATAACTACTCTTCTTTTCATCTGTACACCCCGCTATCTTTAAAACTTACTTTCCCAAAGTTACTTCAGTTGTATTTCTTTATATCGAAACCTCTACTTCCTGAAGCAGAGTACGAATTATCTCTTTTACAGACATGAGTTTTTTAATTTTATCTACGAATTCGCCGGCAAAAACTAACCCTTCCTCTAGATTTCCCTGCTGAGCATTTTTTAAGGCTTTCATAATGCAGAAATTACCTTTGCAACTTTTTAAACACTTATTACACTTCGCTGGAGAAAAGACCTCCCCTGCGGCAATTCTTTCACTAAAAGCATTTCTAATGGCTCGACCCGGTAAACCCACAGGGCTATCAATCAGCACAATATCCTCTTTACCGGCCCTTATATATACCTCCTTGAGATTAGCTGCAGCATTGGATTCCTCACTGGCCGCAAAGCGAGTCCCTATTTGCACGCCATCTGCCCCGCTTTTAATAGCCCTCACCATATCACGGCCTTCCACAATCCCTCCGGCAGCGATTACCGGTATCCTAACACTTTCTTTTACTTCAGGAACAATTTCGAGAACAGAACAATCTGTTCCCAGGTGACCTCCTGCTTCCTTCCCTTCCACTACAACCGCTTGCGCACCCAGTTTTTCAGAGATTTTCGCTAACTTAACTGTCGAAACTATCGGCACAACAGGTACATTAGCTTCCTTCCCCCAGGCAAACATATCTCTGGAAAAACCGGCTCCGGATACTACTAAGTCTATTCCCTCCTGCAAAGCCGTCTTAAATATTTCCGCAAAAGCAGTCACCGCATACATTATATTGATTCCGATAATTCCCGAGGAAAGAGCACGGGCTTGGCGTATTTCTTCCCGTAATTCTTGAGGAGACATGCCACTAGCCGCAATAATCCCAATGCCACCTTCATTAGCTACTGCAGCAGCCAGTGAAGCTGTCGAGATACGAACCGCCATACCCCCCTGCATAATCGGTATAGCCGGTTTAAGGTTACCAATACGAAGCTCTGGTAATTTCACACTAATACCTCCCGTAATAGCTCTGCAAAATCTCATTTTTTTAAGAGGCCCCGTAGTGCTTTACCACGAGGCCTTAACTGTTAAATTACAGAGTCCACTTAAAAATTTATGTAGATTATTGCTTTCCTTTAATATACTCTACAGCATCCCCAACAGTTTTAATTTTTTCAGCATCCTCATCAGGAATTTCAATATCGAACTCATCCTCCAGGGCCATAATTAATTCAACCACGTCAAGAGAATCGGCATCCAGCTCATCAAAAGTAGTTTCCAAAGTAATCTTTCCTTCATCTGCTCTCAATTGTTCAGCAACAAGAGCCTTAATCCTGTCAAATATGTTCATAAGTATCACCTCCCTCCACAAAACAAAAACTTCTTACATAAACATGCCGCCATCCACCGCGATAACCTGCCCGGTAAGATAATCCGCACTTGAACCAGCCAAAAAAACTGCTAAATTGGCCACATCATCAGGTTTGCCCAGACAGCCTAAAGGAATCCCTGCCGCAATTTTCTCTTTAACCTCCTTAGGCAAACGCTCCGTCATGTCGGTCATAATAAAACCGGGGGCAATGGCATTTACCATTATACCACGAGAAGCCAATTCTTTGGCAGCACTTTTTGTCAGCCCAATTATACCTGCCTTAGCAGCGGCATAATTAACCTGCCCCATATTACCATGTATTCCTACCACCGAAGAAATGTTAATAATCTTGCCTCGTTTTTGCTTCATCATCGGGCGAGCAACCGCCCTTAAGCAATAAAAAGCCGCATTTAAATTTGTCTCGATGACCTGAGCCCACTCCTCATCCTTCATTCTCATGATTAAAGTATCACGATTGATACCGGCATTATTTACTAAAATATCAATGCGGCCATATTTCTCCATAATTTGTTGCAGCATTCCATCTACTTGAGCAGAGGAGGATACATCTGCCTGAATACATACAGCTTCTGCTCCCATCTTGTTAATCAGCTCCTGTACCTCTAAAGCCGCCGCTTGGTTACCTTTATAATTGATAATTACCTTCGCCCTTTCTTGAGCTAAAGCAAGCGCTATCGCCCTGCCAATTCCCCGTGAAGCACCTGTTACCAGAGCTACCTGATTAGCTAACATTTCTTTGCGCCTCCTTTAAAGAAACTACTGTCCTGGTAAACGATTCTCTATCTTCAATATTATACATTTCCACGTTTTTATCAATCTTTTTAATTAAACCACTTAAAACTTTTCCCGGCCCTATTTCAATAAAAGTAGTTACCCCTTCCCCGAGTAATTTTTCAATAGATTGCTGCCAAAGCACCGCCCCACTAACCTGTTTTATTAGATTTTCCTTGATTTCATTCGGGTCATTGGTAAGCTCCGCATTACAATTAGCCACGACCGGTACCCAGGCGCGAGAGATGATCGTCTGTTCCAAGGCCTGTGCTAATTTTAAAGAGGCCGGCTGAAGCAGACTGGAATGAAAAGGTCCACTTACCGCAAGAGGAATAACCCGTTTAGCGCCTTTTTCTTTAGCAAACTCCAGGGCTTGTTGCACTGCACCGACATGTCCGGCAATCACCACTTGCCCAGGGCAATTATAATTAGCCGGTTCTACCACCCCTTTCTCAGAGGCCTTTTTACACACCGCCAGCACCTGCTCTCTCTCCAGGCCAATAAGAGCAGCCATCGTACCCTGCCCGGGCGGAACAGCCTCTTGCATGAAAAGTCCCCGCTGGCGAACTAACCAGACAGCATCACTAATCGTCAACGAGCCGGCCGCAATTAAAGCCGTATATTCACCCAAACTGTGCCCGGCGGTAAAATCCGGCCTAATCCCCTCTTGTTCGAGCACCTTGAGAATAGCCGCACTAGTAAGCAGAATCGCCGGCTGCGTGTTGACCGTTAGACGCAAATCCTCCTCAGGACCATAAAAACAAAGATTGCTTAATAAGCAGCCCAGCTTTTCATCTCCATGATGATAAACCTTTTTCGCAAGAGAAAAAGCATCATACATTTCTTTGCCCATCCCCACATACTGAGAACCCTGTCCGGGAAAAATAAACGCGATTTTCCTTCTTTTCATCTTTTTTCTCCCTATTAATTATTAATCTAAGCCTAAGATAATAATTTTAGACAATTATTTTTTGGCTGTCCTTTAAAACCTCGGTCGCCTGGTTAACCACTTCCCAGATAATTTCCCGAGCCGGTTGAATTTTACTAACCATCGCCGCTACCTGTCCCGCCATTAAAGAACCCATCTTCGTATCTCCTTCAATAACCGCCGCCCTGAGCCGGCCGACTCCCAGTGCTTCCAATTCCTTTTCAGCGACTTCTTCCTTGATTAGTCTGACATATTCCCGGGTCAAATCATTTTTCAGTACCCGGACGTAATGTCCATTGTACCCGGTAAGAACCGTATCCCGGTCTTTGGCTCTCAACACCGCCTTTTTATAATTTTCATGAGCGATACATTCCTCGGCACAGATAAAACGTGTCCCCATCTGCACCCCCTGTGCACCCATACACAAAACAGCAGCAAGTTGCCGTCCATCGGCAATCCCACCGGCAGCAATAACCGGAATTTCCACCGCATCAACAACCTGTGGCAACAGAGCCATCGTCGTCAATTCCCCCGTATGACCCCCACATTCCATTCCTTCCGCAATAAGAGCGTCCACCCCTAATTTTTCCATCCGTCTCGCCAAGGCCACCGAAGGAATCACCGGAATTACTTTGATCCCTTTTTCTTTTAACTTCGGAATATGTTTACCGGGATTACCTGCCCCTGTTGTAATTACACTTACCTCTTCCTCAAGCACAACCTGAATAACCTCTTCGACAAAGGGTGAAAGGTAATATACATTAACCCCGAAAGGCTTCGTAGTCAGTGACTTGGCTTTTAAAATCTGCTGCCGCACTACTTCCCCCGGCGCACTACCGGCTCCAATTAGCCCTAATCCGCCAGCCTCGGATACTGCGGCGGCTAACTCTGCCGTGGCTACCCAAGCCATCCCCCCCTGAATAATAGGATACTCAATCTGCAAAAGATTACTTAACCTTGTTTTCAACATTTGGCTAACCTCCTACCTCACCCATTTTAAAACACTGGAGCCCCACGTTAAACCAGCTCCAAAGCCTACTAAAACTACAATATCCCCTTTTTTAATAAAGCCCTTTTGTACCGCTTCATCTAACGCTACCGGCACCGACGCACTAGACATATTGCCATACTTATCTAAATTAACATAGACCTTTTCCGGAGAAAGGCCGAGCCTTTTTACCGCCGCATCAATAATCCGATTATTGGCCTGATGAGGAACAAAATAATCAACATCATCAGTAGACAAACCCGCTTTATGAAGTGCCTTAAGAGAAGTATCCCCTACTATCTTTACGGCAAATTTATAGACCTCCTTACCATTCATCGTAAGATAATGTTCTTTGTTTTCTACCGTTTCCCTGCTGGCCGGTTTCCGAGAACCTCCGGCCGGAACCTTTAATAAATCCGCCCCTGTTCCATCGGACCCCAGGTCAAAGGACAAAAAACCATAGCCCTCCTCTACAGGCTGTAAAACAGCGGCTCCCGCCCCATCGCCAAAAAGAATACAGGTGCTGCGGTCTTCCCAATTAGTTATTTTACTTAAAACTTCCGCAGCGACAACCAAAACCGTTCGATACATACCGGCAGCCACAAACTGACTGCCCACCGCCAGGGCATACAAGAAGCCGGAACAAGCGGCCGATACATCAAAAGCGGCTGCCCGAATTGCTCCCAACTCTTTCTGAATAAGACAGGCCGTGGAAGGAAAAAGCATATCGGGAGTAATTGTCGCCACAATAATTAAATCTATTTCCTCCGCTTTTACCGCGGCATCAGCGAGCGCTTTACGGGCAGCTTTAACCCCTAAATCCGAAGCGGCCTCCCGCTCTGCAGCTTTTCTCCGTTCCGAAATACCTGTACGCGTGAAAATCCATTCATCCGAAGTATCAATTGTTTTTGTTAAATCTTGATTCGTAACGATTTGCTCCGGTAACCAGGAACCCAAACCAACAATTCCTACCGAACGAAGATTATAAACCATTGATTTCACCAACTTTCACCGCATTAATTCTCTTACTATCTATACTGGCTTGCAAATTATGCACCACTTCTTTTTTCACACAAGTTGCCGCAACCCGAATGGCATTTTGAATAGCATATGCTTTAGAACTGCCATGACAAATAATACTGATCCCCTTAACACCCAACAAAGGAGCCCCGCCATGTTCCGTATAATCCAACCTCCCCTTAATTTTTTTCAAATCAGGGGCAAGCAAAAAAGCTCCTAACTTACTTTTTATATTTTGCTGCAAGGCCTCTTTTAACAAAGTAAAAAGACCACTCGCCGTCCCTTCCAGTACTTTCAGAATTACATTGCCGACAAAGCCATCACAAACCAATACCTGGGCAGACCCCTGTAAAATTTCTCGGCCTTCCACATTACCGACAAAATTAAGGTCAGTACTGTTTTTCAATAAATCATAAGTTTTTAAAACCAACTCATTCCCTTTAGTGGGTTCTGTTCCATTACTAATTAAACCAACCCCCGGGTTCTTGCTTTCTAAAATTTTTTCCACATAAATGCTACCCATTTTGGCAAACTGTAATAGATTTTCCGGCTTGCAATCACTATTAGCACCGGCATCCAAAAGAAGCCTCGGCCCCGCTAAACCGGGAATAACCGTCGCAATCGCCGGTCGATCAATTCCCTCCATTCGTCCCAGTCCAAAAAGGGCCGCTACCAACTGGGCACCGGTATTACCGGCTGAAATAAGCGCATCGCCTTTTTTCTCTTTCACCAACTGTGTACTTACCACAATTGAAGCATCTTTTTTCCGCCGATAAGCTGACGCCGGATGTTCATCCATCTCTATGACTTCCTCACAATGATGAATCGTCACCCGTCCCCGGTCGTAATCTTCCGGTAAACATTGTTTTATCTCTTTTTCTCGTCCTACCAAAATAATATGTAATTCGGGGTCAACAGCAAGAGCCTGAACCGCCCCTTGCACAATTTCCCCGGGAGCAAAATCTCCACCCATCGCATCCACCACAATCCTCATCTTTTTCTTCCCCCTATCTGGCCACAAAGACAAATTTTCCTACAAAAACTTCCTCGGCTCCGACTTTCGAAACCACCTTAATCAAAAACTTATTGATCTTTTTACGAGCCAAAAAAGCATGTGCTACAATTTTTTCATTTAAATAGACCGACCGGCGAAAACGAAGCCTAGCACTTCCCGTTAAGACTATTTCCGCATCAATTAATGCCGCAGCCAAAGTATTGGCTTGCGAAAAAATATAATCACCACTACAAACCTTACTTTTTTCCGCCACCATTTCCGGAGTAACCTCTAAAACAGAGGTGGCGAAATGACCTAATTCTACCTCAATTAACTCTCCCACAAGTTCATGTGCTACCATCGAGCGCACCTTCTGATGAACCTGCTCCGCAACCTGTTTTGTCCTCATGCGCAATTCCGGAATGCCTAATTTCAAGCGATCAAGCCGAATTGTCTGGATAGAGACTGCAAAATGTGCTGCCAGTTTACCATCAGTGACAAAAGGATTATCATCAATCAGTTTACGCAATTGTAGTTGCCGCTCCTCTTTACTCATCTTTTTTGCCATAAACCTTCTCTCCTTTTGTTACCAGGTCTCAATACCTAGTATAAATACATTTCTTCCTTTGTGCAAGTAAAATCTTTTTTCTTTTTCCGCCTATGTGAAATTTTTTCCCCGTAATTTCTACAAAAAAAGAAAGCCCTTCTTTCCCGGCTTTCTCTTTCTTCCCTCTTATTCCGCTTTTTGAGCGATGACCTCACGATTATTATAATAACCGCAGGAAGGACAAATTCTGTGAGGCTGCTTTGGTTCATGACATTTTGGACATTCATTAAACTTCGGAGCTTCCATTTTCATAATTTCAGCCCTTCTCCGACGGTTCCTCGTTTTAGAACGACGGCTTTGTGGTACTCCCATTAGACCCACCTCCTCTTTAGGATTTCATTTTCTTTTTCCATTCTGTCAACACCTCTAAACGAGGGTCAATCTCCCTCTTTCGGCAATTACATGATCCTTCTTTTAAATTTTGCCCACAGGAAGGACAAATTCCCGGACAATCCGGTGTACAAAGAACCCGCATCGGTAAGCCAAGCAACAAGTTCTCTTGAATAGCCTGCTGAAGATCCAACGAATCCTCCTTAAAAAAGAATACCGTTGCCGCATCTTCCTCCTCGTCCGCAAAGAATTTGGGACGATCTTCTTCGTGACAATATTGATCGGTTACTGTCAAATCAAGAGGAACGATTACCCGATCCAGACACCGACTGCAAGCAAGGGCAACCTCCGTGCTAATTCTCATGAATAAGCTCAAAATATTACCCCCTGTATTAACTACATAACCTTGCACCTGAACCGGTTTTGTCAAAGAGGCTTCACCTAAGTCAAATCGTTCTTCCCATATAAAAGCAAAATCCTCTCTGGCGCCAGGTTCTTTCCGCAACCTTGCAATATTTATTTTCATCCGGTGCTCACCTCTGTACCTAAGTAAACCATTATATTATACAAAGCCTTAAACATCTTGTCAATTCTTAATTTAAATCCTGACAAGCCGTAATGGCTACCGTGTTCACAATATCTTCCACACTGCAACCCCTGGAAAGATCATTCACCGGTTTAGCCATCCCTTGCAAGACCGGTCCGATTGCCTCAGCATCACCCAAACGCTGCACTAATTTATAAGCAATATTACCCGCCTGTAAATCGGGGAAAACTAAAACATTAACCTTACCCGCCGCAACACTGCCGGGTGCCTTGGAAGCACCTACCTTAGGCACGATCGCCGCATCAGCCTGTAACTCCCCATCGATAATCAGATTAGGATCTTTTTCTTTCGCCAGACGCGTCGCTTCTGCCACCTTATCAACCAACTCATGCTTAGCACTGCCTTTAGTTGAGAAAGAAAGCATCCCTACTTTGGCCTCAAAACCGGCTAAAGCCTTCGCCGTCCGTGCCGAGACAACGGCTATTTCCGCTAATTGTTCCGCGGTAGGATTAGGATTTACGGCACAATCGGCAAAAAGCATCATGCCCTTTTCTCCATATTCCTGCTTAGGACTAACCATAATAAAAGCACCTGATACGGAAGAAATGCCGGGCGCCGTTTTAATAATCTGCAACGCCGGACGCAAAACATCCCCGGTGGTATTCTGAGCTCCGGCTACCATGCCGTCGGCTTCCCCTTTATACATCATCATAGCGCCAAAATATAAAGTATTCTTTAGTAATTTTTCCGCCTCAGCTTGAGTCAGACCTTTCTTTTTTCTGATCTCGCATAAATCTACAACATACTCCTGAAACTTTGCGGCTTTAACAGGATCAATCACCCTAACCTTGGTAAGATCTGTTCCGGTTTTTCCCGCTACAGCCTTAACCTCCTCCTCCGAGCCCAGTAAAACGATCTTGGCAATTTCCTCCCGACTGATGATCCCCGCAGCAGTTACAGTACGTTCTTCCGTCCCTTCTGCTAAAATGATTGTCCGCTGATTACTTCTGGCTTTTTCTCTGATCTGTTTAATTAAGTCCATTTAATAATTCCTCCTTTGCTTCCTATTCTACTTCTTTGCTACCTGTTTAGTCAATTTGCAAAAAATATTTGATAAGATAAAACACCCCGTGAAATCACGGGGTGTTTTAAATACTTTATAAACCTAAATTTACCCGAACCGGTTCATACCTATTCGTCGTTGTCCCGTCTCCTAACTGACCACAATTATTACGACCCCAAGCCCAAACTGTGCCGTCCTTTTTTTGCACGATACAATGATATGAGCCGGCAGACAAGGTTTTTACCCCGGTTAGTCCTTTAACCTGTACCGGTACCGATTCTGTTTTGAATTCCTTTGTGCCATCTCCTAACTGACCATAATTATTAATTCCCCAACTCCAGACTGTGCCGTCTTTTTTTAATGCTATATTATGATCGGATCCTCCTTCTACCGCTGCTACATTGGTTAAACCTTTTACCTGTACCGGTATAGCTCTGTCTACTTTTGTTCCGTCCCCTAACTGACCACAATCATTAGCTCCCCAAGCCCAGACTGTGCCATCATTCTTGAGTGCCAAGCCGGAATTAGCCCCTGCCGCTATTGCTACAATGTTGGTTAATCCTTTTACTTGTACCGGCTGTATTCTTACGGTTTTTGTTCCATCTCCTAACTGACCACAATTATTATCTCCCCAAGCCCAAACCGTACCGTCATTTTTTAGTGCTATACTGTAATAAAATCCTATCCCAATATCTTTTACATTAGTTAATCCTTTTGCCTGTACCGGTATTAATTTGGATGTTGTTGTTCCATCTCCTAACTGGCCGTGATAATTATAGCCCCAAGCCCAAACTGTGCCGTCATTTTTAACTGCCATACTATGATTATGCCCTGCCGCTATTCTCTTTACATTAGTTAATCCTTTTGCCTGTACCGGTGTTGTTTTAGCTGTTTTTGTCCCATCCCCTAACTGACCGGTAAAATTATAACTCCAACCCCAAACTGTACCGTCATTTTTTAGTGCTAAACTATAAAAAGCTTCTGTAGATACTGTCTTTACCCCGGTTAGTCCCTTTACTTGTACCGGTTCTGTTCTGAATTCATCTGGGCTATCCCCTAACTGACCATAATAGTTATCTCCCCAAGCCCAAACTGTGCCATTTTCTTTTAAATACAGACAGAAATCACTTCCTGCGGCAACAGCCTGGGAAGTCTCAATTTCAGGTATTGTCGGTTCCTCTACCTCTTTATCTTTCATCGCAGCTTGGTAATGATTAAGAACTTCACAGGCCGTTAAAGCCTTATTATAAATA
>DHPU01000026.1 GCA_002407935.1 Peptococcaceae bacterium UBA5356 | reverse complement strand
ATACTATTTAAGGGCGCGGGTAAGACCGTTAAGACAGACTTTTATGTAACACCTAAAGGAGACGCAATACCAGGAACCAAAGCAGGATTAAATAATAATTTATCGATGATGGAAATTAAAAATGGGAAATATTATGGAAGTAGTAGCAACGGTATCCCAACAAGAGTTAGAGTTGAGGGAGTACATCCCCAAACAAATGTAGCGACTCATAATCTGAATCCATATCATGATGTTCCACATGTACATGTGGAATACAAGCAAAATGTGTTTTCTGGACAATGGGGCAAAGGGCATCCAAATAATAATATAACACTTCCACAAAGTTGGTTTAAATAATTGAGGATAAGAGAGGAGGTAAGTCTGATGGATGTTATTGATAAAATCAATAGTTTTGTAGGAGCAGACTGGTCGTTCGATGATTTTAATATTGATTATGAAAGAGTATCCATAAAATTATCGTATGCTTCTGACAGCACCAGCAGAGAGGATATATTTACAACAATTTATTGCAACAATTTTATAGGTTTTTCATTTGTAGGCCATTGGGACGAAAACATCATTGAATACATTAAGGTTGAATCGGAAGGTGATTTAATCAAGAACTCATTACAGGAAATCAAACGTCTTTATGGAGAACCACCCATACCATTACTGGGCGGAGGAGTTAAAAAGGTTGACAGCCCATGGTATCAGTTAAACATTAAATTGATTGATGGGAACGTTATTAAAGTAGTATGTGATAGTTTTTCAATGGAGATTTAAAGAATAGGGGTCAGCAATGACCCCTCCATGCTCCTTGACAAATGTGGATTTCAGCGGTTTACAACTCCGGTTGTGACCCCAAGGCTGCAAATATGGCCCCGGACGAAAGGGATCTCCGACCCGCATTGCGGGGCGGTGTGAGCCGGAGCGGGGGAAGCCTTGCGACCCCGCTCCTTTAACCTGCACAGTTTTCGACCCCTAGGTCCATCATGGTTCAGGCTGATATTTGGGCTGATATTTTGGGCTTTTGTTTCTCTCCCGCAAAAGGCGGCCAAATTCGTTTTCAAAGTTGCCGAAGGTAAGTTTACCCTACCCCTGCTGCCAAAAGCGGACACAGGGGCACACAATCGCTCACGTTGCCGACACATAGATCGCAGTTGCTGGTGCATCAGATATAAATGATAAATACGCAGCCTCTGTAGACTGCCGTAACGAACATATAAATCGGCTTGTATCCCATGGTTCATGGTGAACCATGGATTTACAGGAAATCTGCTCTATGGTAAAATTTGCGCCAGAGGGGGGTATAAGGGGGTAGAGTTTATTCCGAAAACCCTTCTCCTTTTTCTTTTTCTGCACGATATATTTTGCCTTCACCGAAGAAACAACTTGCAATCCGTTTCAGACAGAGCTAACATCACACACCAAAGCAAATAACCTGTTTGAAACGGTGAGTCTTGCGGGAGATAGGCTGTCGCGCCCTTGCCCGTTCTGAGAACGAAGGCTATCATCTGAGGTTGCCGGTACTCGGGCTCTATGTGGATGGCAGGACAAAAGAAGGGATGATATGCAGAAAAGAGAAAATTACCTCTATGTCGGCATGGACTTACATAAGGACACCCATACCGCTGTTTTGGTGAATTGCTGGAATGAAAAATTAGATGTAATTGTTATCGAAAACAAGCCCAGCGAGTTTAGCAAGCTGGCAAAACGAGTAAACAAAAAAGCCACTGCATTAGGACTGTCTCCGATTTACGGATTGGAAAACGCCTACGGCTACGGTAGAAGCCTTGCGGTATGGCTCATTGAAAAAGGCTATACGGTGAAAGACGTAAATCCATCTTTAGCTTATGATCAACGCAAAAGTGCACCCATGATGAAGAAAAACGACGAGCATGACGCGTATTGCGTGGCCACAGTGCTGATCAACCAACTTCACACCCTGCCGGACGCCAAACCGGAGGACAATCATTGGACATTGTCCCAACTAGTCAACCGCCGGGACACCCTTGTCAAAGACGGTATTCGGCTGAAAAATGGTTTGCATGAGCAGGTTTCGGTTGCTTATCCCAGTTACCATAGATTTTTCTGTGATATTGACCGGAAGACGGCACTGTATTTTTGGAAACACTACCCGTCACCCATCCATCTGCGGAATAAACCCGTTAATGAGCTGTTTGAAGAATTTAAGGCGATTGCGTCCAATACAACGAAACGTAAGATTGAATTGATAGTTGAATGTGTCCAAAATGATGGTGATACGATACGGGACTATCAGGAATCCAGGGATTTTATCATCCAAAGCCTTGCCCGTTGTCTGGAGCAGCAAAAGGAAGAAATAGCTTTAGTCGATTGTGAAATCGAAAACATGCTGAAGTATTTTGACTATCAACTCACAACCATACCGGGTGTCAACATAGCCACAGCAAGTAAGCTGATTGCCGAAATCGGGGACATACGCCGTTTTCCCAGTGCTGATAAACTGGCTCGTTATGCAGGAATTGCACCCATCAAGTTCAGCTCCGGCGGTAAAGGCAAGGAGCAAAGCTCAAAACAAGGTAACCGTGAGTTGCACGGATTATTTTATTTTCTGGCGGTATCCATGGTCACGGTTCCAAAGACAGGAAAGCCGAATCAGCCTATATTTTACGCCTATTATCAGCGTAAAATCAGCGAAGGTAAAACGAAATCCCAAGCGTTGGTCTGTATTATGCGCCGATTAGTCAACATTGTTTATGGGATGATGAAGAACAAGACGGAGTATCGGCCCTTTGTGGTTGAGGATCATGTTGTAGAAGAACAGTAATGATCGTTATACATAGCATTAAAATTGCACCCAAAATTCCAAAATAGAATACGGGTTCTCAGCCTTAATCTGAGATATAGATTCTTCCACCTGAGGGTGCGGGGAGTAATACTCCTAAGAAC
>DHPU01000035.1:15774-15943 GCA_002407935.1 Peptococcaceae bacterium UBA5356 | reverse complement strand
TTGCCGAAAGCAAGAGAAAAAGATGTTCAGGCTTTCTAAATAGTAGCTTCAGCGGATGTATCACTTTCGTTAAGTCTGTTTTACTGTATTCCAAAAGAAACAAACTCAGGCACAGCATATTTGCCGAAAGCAAGAGAAAAAGATGTTCAGGCTTTCTAATAGCAGATTC
>DHPU01000035.1:12051-15444 GCA_002407935.1 Peptococcaceae bacterium UBA5356 | reverse complement strand
CGAGGCAGTCCTTGGCTAAAACGAGGCAGTCCTTGGCTAAAACAATACTTAACTAAAACAATACTTAACTAAAACAATGCTTAGCTAAAACGACGAAGGCATACATATTTCGACACTACCTAATAAAATCAACCAAAGTCGGCATAATCACCCGTGCCCCTACTGCCAAAGAAGCCCGATACACATTCTCCTGATTCTTTAACTCCATAATGACCTGTGCCGGATCCACCCCGTCCACTTCGGCCTGCAGATTAGCATAATTTACTTCCTGTTCCGCCAAACGAGTCTGCATCATCTCTGTACGGTTGACACTCGCTCCTACCTTGGCACGACAAGCCAACACCTGATCAATCGCCCCTTGGATTGCATCTATATCAGCACTCCCTAAAGAGGCCGCATCATCAGCCTCCAGATGATCTCCGATCTTCTGAAGTGTCCCCAACACATCCGCCTGCACAAAAACCTCTTCTGCCGTCAGATTAACCGGAATTTCCACCCCTACCCCTACTTCATATTTAATACTCTCCTGATTATGATTCCAAACCCCACCGTCAAAGGTTTTCTGTTTCGTATTTGTTCCCCCAAAGATAAATCTGTCACCATGAGCACTATTAGCAATAACACCTACCTCTTCAGCAATTTGCTTCACTTCAGCGCAAATCGTTCCCCTATCTTCAGGCGACAACGTGCCATTGGCTCCTTGCATGGTTAATTCATAAGCTCGCCGCAGCGCAATCGTCAAACTGTCCAAGGCTTCATCGGTAGTAGTCAGCCAGCTTGAGGCATCCTTGACATTTTCCTGAAAGATCCTGTTTTCTCTCAGCCGTGAGGCCAGACGCATACTTTCCACAATCCCGGTAGGATCCTCAGAAGGCCGGCCAATCCGCTTCCCCGAAGCCAACTGATTCTGGCTTCTTTCCATATTACGGATATTTCTCGATAAATTATTCTTTAAATTATTCACCAAAACATTATTCGTAATCCGCATTTTTTATCCCCCCCTAACGTCCCACGATACCTAATCTATTAATGAGCACCTCCAACATTTCATCCATGGCGGTAATAACCCGAGCTGCCGCCGAATAAGCATGCTGATATTTAATCATATTCGTCATTTCCTCATCAAGGGATACTCCCGAAACCGATTCCCGCTGATTAATCAATTGCTCGATCAGATATCCCCGGTTTTCTACCATTTGATGAGTCTCCTGCCCCTGCACCCCCAACTGACCTATGGTGGACATATAAAAATCATCGAATGATGCTACCCCATTACTCATCGTTAGCTTGTTTTTTAGTCGGACAATCGCTAAAGCATTCGTATTATCCCCTTGATAAACAGTGGGGTCTGCCCCGGGATCATCAGGATCCGCCACCTCGACCGCCGCCGCAATAAAATTAGTATTTCCCACAATATCGGGATTAACCTGAATGTTTTGTGCGCTAAAATCCGCCAAAGGATCAGTTGCCGTAAAGAAATTCCGACCGGTGTTTTTGTCTAACCCAAAACCGGCCCGATGTAATGTATTTACTTCCTCAGCAATCGTCTTCGCTAATAAAGATACTTTGTCTTGATAATTAGGGATAACATCATCACGCATATCAAAATAGCCCTTCAGCACTCCCCCACTCAGCCGTACCGAACCTTGTGCCGTATTACTGATTGGTTCATACCATTCTAAAGCAGCCGACGTGGGATCAAGCGGATTATCATCTTTAAAACGAATTTCTCCCAGAACCGCCCGCGAAACCAAGGTTTTTCCGCTCACAGAAACATTAACTGCCCCGAATTCATCCTCAATTACGTCAATCGAGATATTCTTCGAAAGCTGCTCTAAAAGAAGATCACGTTTATCACGCAGATCATTCGCCGTCTGTCCTCCTGCTTCCGCTTTCATAATCTGTAAATTAAGATCACGGATTTGGCGAGCCTGTGTATTTATTTCATTCACCTTTAGCCCGATTCCCTTATTGATATCGCTCTGCAAATCAACAAACTGCGTATCCATATGATTAAAAGTATCTGTTAGCGTGATCCCCCGCTGCATCACATTTGTTCTGGCCGCTACGCTTTCCGGGTTTTTAGAGAGCGTCTGCCAAGCCTCCCAAAACTGGTCAAGCACAGAACGCATACTGGAATCAGAAGGCTCATTAAAAACTACTTCCAATTTACTAGTAATATGATCTTTTGTTTCCCATTCACCCAAGGCTTTATTTTCCGTACGCATCTGAATATCGATAAAATCCTCTTTGATCCGCCTAAAATTAGTAATATTTACCCCTGTTCCAATATAGCCTTCTAAAACCTTATTAGCAGGAGAAGCTTCCATAATCACATCTTGCCGCGTATAACCCGGCGTATTGGCATTAGCAATATTGTGACTGGTCACATCCAAAGCTCTCTGTTGTGCCGCCAGACCTTTATAACCTATATTAAGACCAAAAAAAGTCGATCGCATCATATCACCTCAAACCTTTTTATCAACAAGATTAGTCAGCCGTTCAACCTTAACCTCTTGATCCGCATTATAAAGAGGCTTGGACTGCTGACCAATTACATCCACCGAAAAATTAACAAAACGTAAAGACTGTTCAATTAAATTGGTGTTTTCCTGATTAAATTTCTCTAAAGCAGTTAAAAGAACAGCAAAATCCTCATGAATTTTTTCCAGCTCAGACCGATATTGCTCCGGCACCTGTGAAAGAAGCTCCTGTAAAGTAAGCTCTCTCTCTAACCCATACTGTTCCGCCAAGCAATTAAAACAATCCTTCCGTTTTTCTTCCAGTTTACCGACCTGAAATACCAGTCCCTCTTCCTGCCCGGTGATCGCTTCCAAAGCAGCAATATCTCCTTTAATAAGATTTTCCTGCTTCTGCCGGGATAACTCCAGCAACTCACTATAAATTTTCTTTTGTTCCTGCAAGATGCTCATTAATTCTTCAAAAGTGAGTTTCATCTCCACACCCCTTTAACCACGTTTATCCAAAAAACTCTCCTGCCAGATTTTTTCCGTCAACTCCTCATTTTTCACTTCATAAGTTCCTGTTTTAATGGCCGTTTTTATTTCCTCCAGGTTTTTCCCCTCAGCTTCAGGTAGTTGTTGTAACGCCTTCAAGGCAGTACTGAAAAATCTGCCCTCACTGGAGATATTTATTTCATCATGTTTAGAAACTCCTTTTGTCCCGGTTACATTATTTCCCTTGTTCTGCTGATTATAGGCTTTCGTTATCCCGGGAAGGGGCTGATTAATGATCCTCATGATACTCACCTCGTTCTCTTTAACATAAAAGTATACCTACCATTTATATCGAATAGGTATACCTTTTTGTTAACAGCCAAAATTAGCCGTTTTTAGCCCATACCTGTCTTCTTCTCTTTACCCCTCTTAATTA
>DHPU01000035.1:8668-11879 GCA_002407935.1 Peptococcaceae bacterium UBA5356 | reverse complement strand
CCTTTATTTTTCTGCTCTTCCTCTCTCTTCTTTTGCAGCTCTGCTATTGCCTTTTTATTTTCATCGTGAATAACCTTTTTCAATTCGGAGGTTAACTTTTCCTGACAAGCAGCACAATAACGTCCTCCGTTAATAGCTGCACCACAAAGCTCACATTCAAAATTAACGTGGCTCATCCCCTCGGTCGAAAAACGTCCCTGTTTCAGATACCGTAAAATCTTGTCTTCCCCAATGCCTGTATTTTCACTTACCTCACCAATCGCCACTCCCGGATGCTCGGAAATATACCTCCGCACTGTCTGATATTTCTCCTCATCAGTTTTTTGGCAATCAGGGCACAAGTTTGTCCGGATAAAAGTAAAAACCTTACCACATTCAGGACAATTTCGTAAATTCATTAATATCCGCTCCTCTGCTTCAATGCTTCTTTATTTTCAACGTCCTTCCCGATGGAAAAAATTATTCTCTTGCATTTCCTTCAACAGTTTAAGACTATAACCGGCCGCCCAGGTAATCCCATAGACCTGTTGAGCTCCTGCCTTTTGCAAGGTATTAGTACAAGAAAGAAGGGTCGCTCCTGTTGTAATAATATCATCTACCAACAGAATACTATTGCCGTTTACGTCTTCGTTCCGAGCATACTCAAACGCCCCCGCTAAATTCTCCACTCTTTCTTTTCTTCCCAAGATAGTTTGCGTATGATGAAAATGTTTTCTTTCTAACGCATCCCTCCAAAGAGGCTTCTGTAATTCCTTGGCAATCACTTTAGCTAAAAGCAAACTTTGATTATAGCCACGCTCAATTTCCCGGCCTATATACAAAGGAACCGGCATGATCGCATGAATTTTCTCCGCTATTCCCATTTCTTTCACGCGATAAGCCATTAAATATCCCAAGGGAAAGGCAAACTCCTTCTTTTCGTTATATTTAAAGTCATGAATCAACTCTTTAAACACACCGTCATAAGGCACCACACTACCCACCGTTAACACAGACTCGGCCCAATATCGACAATTGGGGCAAGCTTCTCCCGCAGTAAAATATCCGCAACGCGGACATGTTTCCACTTCTCTAGTTATCTCCATAATTTTTTTTAAACATGACGGACATACGCCCTGATATTTTCCCTCTAAATCCTTTTGCCAGCAGATCGGGCAAATCGATTTAGAGGGAAAAAAAAGCTCCAATAATGAGTCCCTCCATTTAAAACAATTCATCTTTCTGCCTCCGCATATTCATACTGACATTAATAATGAATATTCATATTATAACATATAAGATTCTCCTCTAATCATGTTTCTCCTCCTTTTTCTGAAATTTTATGTCTTTTCTCGCCCCGCCTTTGCAACCGGAGGGAGGTTCACGTCTTCTATATTAAAAAAGGAGCCCTCCGGCTCCCTAAAACAATGCTTCCGCCATCTTAAATTTACGCCCTTAAATTTGCGCCAATTGTTCGTATAAATAGTCATTCAATACTTTAATGTATGTACCTTTCATCCCTAAAGAACGGGCATCAATCACTCCGGCACTTTCCAATTTACGCAAAGCATTAACAATCACCGAACGCGTTAATTTGTATTCTTCCGCTAATTTACTTGCTACCAAAAATCCTTCTGCACCTTCAATTTCATTAAAAATATACTTAACAGCTTCTAATTCAGAATAAGAAAGTACCTCTAACGCCAATTGGACTACCGTTTTCTTTCGAACCTCATTCTCCAACCGCTCATTGGTATTGCGCAAGATTTGCATTCCGGATACACTTGCCCCATACTCCGCCAAAATAGTTTCGGCCGGAGTATATGCTCTTTTCTCCCGCGCATAGACCACAGTCCCCATTCTTTCCCCATTCCCAAAAACCGGAGCCAAAATACAATAAAAATCTGTTTCTTTGGGAACGAGATTAACCTCCGTATGAGTGAAACCAAACAACCACTGTAAACTCTTTTCCCCAAATTGACCGTCGTTCAGCTCCCCTTCAGAAAACAGACCACCCTGGATAGTGATAACCTCTTCCTTTCCCAATAACTTCCCACTTTTGCTGATCAGATAAATACTAGATTCCGTGATGCAAGATAACTTTTCTACAATCATGCTATAATCTAGTGTCTGTCCCGCCGATTTTTGTAAAAGCTGGTGCAGGACTCTCGTCTTTTCTAACAACAACTGCATTTCCACTGTAAATTCCTCCTATTGGTAATTTTTTTATCCGTTGTTGTTAGTAGTATTTCCATCATTTTGTAATTTATACTTTAAATTGTTAAAGTTTGTATAACTAATTGCTCTCCTTTTTGTAATTTTTTCAATTTGACAGTACCCGCAGGCAATTCCAGTACCTGATAACCGTCTTTTACCAGGGGAGAGGCGTGCCCCGGGGTCATTTCCGGCATAAGCTCCACTATTTTCCCCTGCTTATCCAAAAAAAGAACATCAATCGCAAAAGACATAAAAAAAGTATGTACTTGACGACAGGGTAAAAGCAGAAGCCCTTCCTCCTTCTCTAATCTCGCCCTGCCTAACAACCCTCGTAAACGGCAGAAAAAATTGGTGGCAACTTGAATTTGCGTGCCGATCACTTCTCCCTCTCTTAGCACTTTGACCAACAATTTGTTACATCCCCCCTATAATAGTTACATCCCAGCGAAAGTCTTTATAATGGTCATCATCGCCGGCCCTAGCAAAACGATAAAAATAGTCGGGAAAATAAACAGCACCAAAGGGATAAGCATTTTTACAGGTGCCTTCATCGCTTTTTCTTCAATCCGTTGACGCCTTTTTAAACGGATTTGTTCCGCCTGTGTACGAATTACCTTGCTAATCGATACCCCCAACTGATCTGCTTGAATCATCGAACCTACAAAAGTAAGCAGATCCTCCACTCCGGTTCGTTCCCCTAAATCCTTAAGCGCCTGCCGCCGTGACTTACCCATTTGAATTTCCTTCAAAGTTTTGCGTAATTCCTCACTTAACTCCCCCGTGTCCTTTTCCACCACCCGCGTTAAGGCGGCATCAAAACCTAAGCCCGCATCCACACTAACCGTTAACAAATCCAAGACATCCGGCAGTTCTTTCTGAATCTGCGTCTGCCTTTTTCTAATCTTCGAGGTAAGATAAAATTTGCCCAGCAGAACCCCCGTAATTCCTCCCAGCAAGGTAAAAAGCAACTGCGGAATTATCCCCTTATGAGTCCCCCAAGTCAACCCCCATCCCC
>DHPU01000035.1:0-8573 GCA_002407935.1 Peptococcaceae bacterium UBA5356 | reverse complement strand
CCATCCCCGAAATCTTGCCCTGCGCCGTTAACGTCTTTATTTCGCCCTGAATACGGATCCGATCTCTGATCGTCTCAGAGATCCTATCCATAATTTCCGCCAAATTTCCCCCGATTTGCCGTTGAATCAAAACAGCCGTAATAATCAACCCCAAATCCTCGCTGGCAATCCTTTTTCCCATATTATGCAAGGCCTCCTCCGTTGTCGTCCCCAAGTTAACCTCGCGAAAGGTTCTCGCAAATTCTTTGCCAATCGGATTGGGCATTTCCCTGCTTACCAGCTCCATCGCCTGCATAAAACTATAACCCGCTCGTAAGGAATTGGCGATAATCGTCAGGGCATCCACCAACTGTAAATTAAATTTTTTGAGCTTTTTCCCCTTCGCCCTTTTAACTAGTAACGGAGGAAGGATAATCCCTATTAAGCTAAATAATACGCCGATAAGTGCCCGCCCGGTTAAAAAAGTAAGTAACGAACCGGGAAGCAGCGCCGCCAAGAGCCAGAAAAAAAGGAATTCTTCACCTCGCAAAGGGATATCCGCCTGAATCATTTTTTCTTCCAGCGGTTTAATAATACCCCTTTTATCTAAAATTTTCCCTGTAGCGATAAGCATTTTCTGGAAACCAGAAGAAATATTCTTTCTCTTTCCTTCTTCTCCCTGTTCTCCCTGACTGCCCATTTCTTGTAGACTCAACATCCTGACCCGGATACTTCTTCTCCGTTTTGTTATCAACTGTTCCAGACTGATTAATCCTAAAAAAGCAGCCAGAAAACCCAGGATACAAATGGAGATCATCTTCATCTTCCCCCCTTCCCTCAGCCCAACTATTAAAAATTACCCAAAAAAAGATCATTAGGAAGATGGATCCCTACCGCCGCCAGCTTCTCCATAAACTTCGGCCTGATGCCGGTTGCCCGAAAATTCCCCTTAATCTTATTACGCTCATCCAATCCCGTACTTTCGTAAACAAAAATATCCTGCAAAGTAATCGTCTCGCCCTCCATCCCTACAACCTCCGTCAGATGAGTAATCTTACGACTGCCATCACGCAAACGCGCTTGCTGCACAATAAGATCAAAAGCAGACGCCATTTGTTCCCGAATCGCTCTAATCGGCAAATCCATCCCCGCCATTAAAACCATCGTCTCTAAGCGGGAAAGCATATCACGGGGCGCATTGGCGTGACCTGTCGTTAAAGAACCATCATGCCCGGTATTCATCGCCTGCAGCATATCCAAGGCTTCTCCGGAACGAACCTCACCCACGATAATCCTTTCCGGCCGCATCCGTAAAGTATTACGTACCAAATCCCTGATCGTAATAGCTCCTTTCCCTTCGATGTTGGCCGGTCGGCTTTCCAGCGTAATCACATGCTCCTGATTGAGCTGTAGTTCAGCCGCATCCTCAATCGTCACTATTCTTTCCGTCGTCGGAATAAAAGAAGAAAGGACATTAAGCGTACTTGTTTTACCGCTGCCGGTACCCCCTGAAATAATAATATTTAACCTGCCCTTTACACAAGCTTCCAAAAAAGTAGCCATTTGAGGCGTTAAAGTACCAAATCTAATCAAATTATGAATCGTTAAAGGATCGCGGGAAAATTTCCGAATCGTAATCACCGGACCAATCAGCGAAAGAGGCGGAATGATCGCATTAACTCTAGAGCCGTCAGGTAAACGGGCATCCACCATCGGCATCGATTCATCAATCCTCCGTCCCAACGGCGAAACAATTTTATCGATAATATGTAAGACATGCTCTTCATCCCGGAAAGTAACTCCGGTTTTTTCTAATTTACCCTTACGCTCAACAAAGATCTGATTCGCCCCATTTACCATAATTTCAGAAACGTCCGGATCCCTGATTAAGGGTTCAATCGGGCCATACCCTACTACTTCGTCCATAATCTCCGTGACGATTTTTTGTCGCTCGGCACGTGGTAAATCTGTGGCCTCCCGATCCACAATACAACTAATTAATTCCTCAACACGTATCCCCAACGTTTCCTCATCGTTTTCCTGTTTTTCCTGTTCTTCATTAAACTCATCATCTAATGTTTCAATTACTTCTTTATGCACCCGCTGCTTTAATTCACGATAAGGATCCCCTTGCAGCTGCTGCTTTTTCGGTTCATTAATCTGCAGATTTTCTTTCCCTGCTTTTTCTTTCTCCAAGCGTTGTAATAATGACATTTTTACTCACTCCTATTTCCTGCCAATCACCATAATTCACCTACCAAGCAGATCATACTCCCTAAAGAGATCGCCAGCCCATAAGGTAAAGCAACCGCATCATTACCCTCCAATTGTTTAAAATTCCAAACACGGAAACAAGAATAAAGGAACAGCTTCAAAGCCCCTCCCATTCGCCCCAACGTCTGTCGTAATTCCTTCCTTTTCCAGAGGAAAAACAGCGAAAAAACTCCTCCCAGCAACGCCGCCCATAAAAATGCTTTAAAAACAAACGCCGCTCCCTTGAAGGAGCCCACTACTCCCAGTAATTTCACATCACCGGCCCCTATTCCGCCTAACACAAAAGGAATAAAAAGAAGCGCCATTCCCGCGAGGGTTCCTTTCCCCCAAAACCAGGCGCCCATCCCGCCCTGTAAAATCAGATGGATTATTAAAGCCAGCACCGCAGTGGGAAACAAGACCAGATTGAAAACCTTCCGTTCTTTCAGATCGGTATAACAACAAATTAATAAGGTTCCTACTAAAATCGCATCTAACGCCCAGACTAAGATCGGCACCCTCACAAGAATCACCTCCTGCAATTACCATTTACTTTTTTATACGTTATTACGCCATTTTTATAACTTTTAATATAAGGGAGATAATTGGGCTCTACTTAAACAGCAGAGCCCAATTATCTTTTTTAAATTAAATAAGTACCCTTACACACTAACCTAAATGTTATTACGGAGTAGTAGTAGTAGTAGTAGGAGGAGTAGGAGTTCTTATCTCGTTACTTATGTCTGTAAACTTGTCCTTAAGCGTTGGCCCGAGCAAATACAACCCGGCAATTGCCGCTACGGCTACTAAAGCTAAAATAAGTCCATATTCCGCCATTCCCTGACCTTTTTCTTCTTTCACCAACCTTTTTAAAACTGTCAACATCTCAATCTCTCTTTTCAATGTCTGCTATTTTACTATTTATTAAACTTAAATACAATAAAGGAAAATTTAAAGTCAATTCACTCTCTTTCCTTTATTATATAAGCTTTTAGTAAAAAAATATATCCGTCGTTAACCCCGCTTCTTTTGATAATTTTGTCCCACTTTCTTCTTTCGGCTAGTCCTAGGTCGAACCTCCCTAAGTCCTAGCAAAAATTTATTACCTATTTCCCTATAAAGGGCATATAAGCCATAGCAAAAATAAGCTGTTACTAAAATCCCTAAAATTAATTCCCCCATCTCTTTACTCCCCCATTCTCCTAGTAGGATACTTTATGCAGGGGGAGAGAAAAGGTCACTTGGAAACAACTAACTCACAACTCTACAAGATGATGTTTTATCGCATACAAAACCGCCTGAGTTCTATCCTTAACCTTGATTTTGCGGAAAATACTCGTAATGTGGTTCTTCACCGTCTTTTCACTGATCAGCAGCTCGCCGGCAATTTCTTTATTACTAAACCCCTTCGTCATCGATCTAAGAATATCCATTTCCCGGTTCGTTAAGACTTCCTGCCCTTCTCTGCCTTGATAATATTTACTCAACCGATTAACCTCGTTAAACAACAAATTAGTAATGCTGGGGTCAATTACCGAATTCCCTTGGGCCACTGTTTTGATTGTTTCCACTAGCTTATCCGGAACAATATCCTTTAAAACATAACCGGAAACCCCCGCTCTAACCAGCTCTAGCACAAACTCCTCTTCCTCGTGAGCAGTCAAAGCAATGATCCCTATACTGGGGAACTCTCGTTTAATAACTCTGGTAGCTTCAATCCCATTTGTTCCCGGCATGTTAATATCCATCAAGATCACATCGGGCTTCAATTTGCGGGCAATATTAATAGCTCCTTGACCATCGCCGGCCACATCCACGATCTCAATTCTTTTTTCTAATTCTAATAACTTTTTCAGGCCTTCGCGCACCAATGGATGGTCATCAATGATTATTACTCTAATTTTGCTTTCACTTTCGCCCATTTTTACATCTCCTCTTTAAAGTTCTAAAGGCACTATCGCCAGAACCTCCGTTCCTTCTCCCTGCTTCGAATTAAGATATAGTTGCCCCCCCAATATTTCCATGCGTTCCTTCATCCCTACTAATCCATAACTCTCACTCTTCGGTTTTTGTAAATGTTCCTCAACAACAAAGCCCTGCCCATTATCGATGATTCTCGCCATTAACCGCTGCCCATCGTTTTCTAACAATACTTTAACCTGCTTAGCCTTCGCATGCTTTAGGACATTTTGCAAGGCTTCCTGCACTACCCTATATAAAGCCACTTCAATAATCGAATCAAAGCGCTGCTGTTGTCCTCTAAAATCGCATTCTATCTCTAACTCGCTATATCGTTCCTTTAAAGTTTCGACATAACGGGAAATAACAGGGAACAACCCTAAATCATCAAGTCCCATTGGCCGTAGATCAAAAATAATCCGGCGAACCTCTTGTAAACTTTTCCTAACAGCACTTTTGAGCTCACCCAATTCCTGACGAACCTCTGCCGGATTAAGCTCTAAAAGTTTTTCACAAACTTCCGTTCTTAAAACTACATTGGCCATGGATTGGGCCGGCCCATCATGTATTTCCCTAGCAATCCTGCGCCTTTCTTCTTCCTGTGTTTGAATAATTTTGGGGGCCAGCTGCCGCCGATGCAGAACTACTTCCAACTGTTCATTGATACTCTTCATGTTTCCTTCCAGATAATCAAAAACTACCCCAATCTGGGTAATCAACCCCTCCGCTTTATCAACAGTATGCTCCAGCCTTCTCAAACTGCGCTCTAGTTCACTACGCCTAAGCTTCAACTGCTTTTCCCGTTCTCGCAAGGTTCCTAATTCTACTTGTAGCTCACTGGCTTTATCATAAGCTTGACGCACATCCTCCTCAGTATATCGCTCAAACTCCCGGCTTACTTCCAGCAAGCGCTGACGTGCCGCTTTTTCTAAACATTCAAGATTATCTACCTTTTTAATTGTCTGCAAAACTTCTTTTTGAATTTGTTCGAGTTCATTACGAATCCGTTCTGTTTCCGAACGCGTATTCTCTATAATATCAAAGATTTGATTCCGACTTTGTTCAATAGTAATTAACGTTTTAGTCACTATTTTATCTAAATTTGGTATCTGCATACTTCCGCCTTCTATCCCATCTGCTTTCTTATTTCTTAATTTATCACTTCCCCAATTACTATTCGCCTTTTAACTACATTTTTCCTGCTTAAAAGACCCGAAAATTTAAAAACAAACAGGGGGACGGTTCTCCTGTTTGTTCCTTTTGTAAAAATATGTTATTGGGATTACTCTTAAAGTGGGTAAATCTTCGCTCCCATCTTGGCCTCATTCTCCCGGGCAAGGTTAAAATCAACATGGCATTTAGCCGCATACCGCTCTTCCAAGAATTTTTTCGCCACCTGCGGGAAAATAGCATAAGAGAGTACATCTTCTTCCTTTTGCAGATACATCCCAATTTCTTGCCGAGCCTGCGCAAGCTGTGACTCAATAAAATCGGCAGGGCGGCCGGTAATTGGTTGCTCATCCTTAATAATCAATTTCCTTATTTCCTCATTAACAGGAGCCGGTGTTGCCCCATAAAGCCCCCTCATATAATTGCGCACTTCATTAGTCACCATCTTATAGCGTCCCATCAGCACGTTCATTACGGCCTGTGTCCCTACAATCTGACTCGTGGGAGTAACCAGGGGAGGATAACCAAGATCTTCTCTCACTCTAGGAACCTCCGCCAACACCTCAGGCAGCTTGTCTAAAGCATTTTGCTGCTGCAGTTGAGAAATAAAATTGGAGAGCATCCCACCCGGAACCTGATATAACAAAACGTTGGTGTCTACTCCATTTTTATACACATCAAAATCTTGATATTTTTTCCGTACCTCTTTAAAATAAGCGGCGATTTCGGAAAGCGGTTCAATATTAATCCCTGTATCATAAGGAGTGCCCTCTAACGTAGCAACCATTGTTTCCGTAGCCGGTTGCGAAGTGCCCAAAGCTAGTGTGGAAATTGCCGTATCAATTACATCGGCCCCCGCCTCAATAGCCTTAAGATACATCATCGAAGCCATTCCACTGGTATAATGCGTATGCATCTGGATCGGAAGCCCAAACTTCTTTTTTAATTCACTAACTAATTCAAAAGCGGCATAAGGCTTCAAGATTCCCGCCATATCCTTGATACAGAATGAATCAGCCCCCAGATCCACCAAGCTTTGCGCCATCTTTAAAAAGTAAGACAAATTATGAACCGGACTAATCGTATAAGAAAACGTAGCCTGAACATGCGCCCCTTCCTTTTTGGCAACCTCCATCGCCTTTTGTAAGTTACGTACATCATTCATCGCATCAAAGATCCGGAAAATATCCATCCCATGTGCAACAGCCTTTTTGACAAACTCTTCAACCACATCATCAGCATAATGCTTGTACCCGACTAAGTTTTGCCCTCTCAAGAGCATCTGCGTTTTGGTTTTTTTGAGTACTTGTTTAATCTTATCCAGGCGTTCCCAAGGATCCTCATTCAAGAACCGCATACAAGTATCAAAGGTGGCCCCACCCCATACCTCCATCGAATGAAACCCGATCTCATCCATTTTTTGGGCGATAGGCAGCATATCTTCCGTTTTCATTCTCGTAGCCAATAAAGACTGATGCCCATCCCGCCATGTTGTGTCCGTAATTCCTACTTTTTTGAGTGTTGTAGACATATGTACCTCCATAAGATTAAGAATGTAGTAAAAATATTTTCTCTATATTTTTTACTATTATATCTTACTTAATACCTATGTTCAATACGCTAAACCTAGAAAAGCCGCATGTTCTATAATTCACTTAGTAGCCAATGGTACTATGTCAAGAAAAAGTACAAGTTAAACTAGTATAGACCATTTAAGAAAGCTTATTGCGTAAGCTTATTTTGTTTTTTTGATTTAATTTTGGGGAAAGTTCTCCCGAAACGCCAGCCATATTCCGATTATTTCCAGCTTAAATGAGTGGATATAATTTCTGATGTCTACAACTGACAACAATTCTTACTGACGACATAACTCCGAATTATCAAAAAGTGGAACTTGAAGCTTGCGTCTAGGCTTTTCCCAAAACCACTCATATCCAAAGTAGTCCTTCCAATGTTTTAAAAAACTTGGGTCATCCAACCTATCATCAATGGGTGTTTCAGTTAGAGTATATCTAATTCCATGTCCAACAGAAATATAGTCAGGCGGGATGCGAAAATCAGGTTCCTTTATATAAACAGGTCCGAAATAATTTACCCACATTAAGCCAGGCAACCCCAGATATATCCCGCCAGGTACTATCTTAGACTTATCTTTTGAATTATCAGTTACATATCCATAAACAGCACCTGACCAGATGAAAAGATCATCACCTAATTTAATTAATTCTTTTGTATTAAAATTCTTAGAGGTATTTAACCATAAATGTACGCCATTGAACACTTTAGAACGTGAGCCAAGATTTATGTTCCATGTAACCATACCCGAAAAATTAATTTTTTTTTGGCCTTTAAATAAAAAGTAACATGTTGAGTGCCCCCCTGTAGGACCTATCCCTTTCCAATGTTCAGAGAGCATGCTTATATCAAATGCTCTACGCACAGGTTCATGGTCATCAACCTTATCTATTACAAGCCCATGGGATAGTAAAATTTCAATAAATTTCTCTCCTTGGGACAAGTTGCTAATATCTTTTAATGAATTATAAGAATAAGTCAACTTCATTTATTAACACCCCCCATCTCCTAAACCGAAGTTCAACTGCTCCTCAATTACATTTTTGAAAAAGATAGGAACTGTTTTTGTTACCTTACCTGCTTCATCTCCAATTCTAATTATCTTTCCACCAGCATCTTGAATTGCTTTAATAAGTGGTTCTGATAGTTTTGTTCCCTTGTTGATAACTAATACAAAAGTTTTATCCATCTCTTTTGCTAATTCAAGGAAACCTTTTATTTGTCTACTAAAGTATTGGTACGAAACATTTTTAATTTCTCCAAGAGTCTTTGTGTTTAAAAAGTCAGGAATTCTGTTGCCAAAACTGGTGGAAAAAGGCTGGGTGTTTTTGGTAAACCCGGGGAACTTATCATAAACCTTCTGCATAAACTCTAATCCCTTTTTCGCCCATTCTTGCTGCATATACCCACTAGGATCCACATAATTCACAGGATTATTCCTACAATACACATACAAATTCAAGCTTTGCGGGTCGGCAACAGTCCCCTTATACGCGTCTGCGCTGATAAACCGGCCCACCTCAGGCATATAGTACCTTGCCTGTGCATACATCAGCCCTGTGGAGAGGTCATACTGGTAGCCTGTATAGCTGTAGATATTGCCTTTGGTCTTACAGCGGCTAATTAGATTTACCGGG
>DHPU01000079.1 GCA_002407935.1 Peptococcaceae bacterium UBA5356 | reverse complement strand
GGGTAAAAGTTGTTCGAGACCCATTTTATTTATATTTATAGTTCTATTGATTAAGATTATCATTTACAAAAAAACCGAAGAGTTGCAGCACTCCGGTTTTTTTGTAAGAAATATTTTTATCCTCTTTTAATAAAGGAACCCAAGCATTAACCCCGCTGCAACAGCTGATCCGATAACGCCTGCCACATTTGGTCCCATTGCATGCATCAGAAGGTGGTTTGTAGAGTCATACTCCAGTCCCACAATCTGAGACATTCTTGCCGATCCGGGAACAGCCGAAATGCCTGCATTTCCAATTAATGGGTTGATCTTGTTGCCCTCTTTCAAAAAGAGATTGAAAAATTTCACAAATAGTACTCCTGCACAAGTTGCAATAATAAATGCAAGTGCACCCAGTAAAAATATTTTTACTGATGCCATGGTGAGGAATGTAGTTGCCTGTGTCGATACTCCCACCATTAGTCCCAGAAGTATAGTTACAATATCAATCATGGGGCCTCTTGCGGTCTCAGCCAAACGGCGTGTTACTCCCGACTCTTTAAGCAGATTGCCGAAAAACAGCATACCTAACAAGGGTAAACCGGAAGGTACAAGGAATGTAGTCATCAGTAAACCTACTATAGGGAATATAATTTTTTCGTTCTGCGATACAACCCTTGCTGATTTCATTCGTATTAGCTTCTCCTTTTTCGTCGTAAGCAACCGCATAAACGGAGGCTGCAGAATCGGTATCAATGCCATATAAGAGTATGCAGATACTGCCACAGCACCCAGGAGATGAGGAGCTAATTTAGAAGTCAGGAAAATAGCAGTAGGTCCGTCAGCACCTCCGATAATTCCGATAGAAGCAGCTTCAGTTGGATCAAAACCAAGCTGTAACGCAATAATATAAGCCCCAAAAATACCAAACTGGCAAGCTGCGCCAACCAATATAAGTTTAGGGTTTGCTATAAGCGCCGAAAAATCTGTCATCGCTCCAATGCCCAGAAATATCAATGGAGGATACCAACCTTTTTGAACTCCCTGATATAAAATGTTTAGCACGGATCCTTCCTCATAAATACCTATTTCCAGGTTAGCCGACAGATCAAAAGGAATATTGCCGATAAGAATACCAAAACCTATGGGCACAAGGAGAAGAGGCTCAAATTCGTATCGTATGGCCAGGAAAATAAAGAGGATTCCAAACAGAATCATTATAATATGTCCTGACTCTATATTTGCAAAACCCGTGTTGGCGAAAAAGGTGTTTAGATTATCAATTAAAAAATCAAAAAAACTTCCCATATCCTTATCCAACTATTACGACCAGTTCAGATCCTTCCAAAACAGAATCACCTTTCCTTACTTTTATTTCCTCTACTGTACCGTCTCTGTCAGCAATAATATTGTTTTCCATTTTCATAGCTTCCAGTATGAGTAGCTTTTGACCCTTCTTAACCTTGTCGCCAACGTTGCAATTGATGTCAAGTATTATACCGGGTAGTGGAGACTTAAGTGCGTTTGCACTCGCATGAGCAGTCTGTTTTGCCACAGGCTTGTTCACTTCCGGACTTGGGGCACCCGATTGTGCAGGCTTTTTAAAAGGTGAGGGTATTGGTTTCTTGGCCTTCTTCTCAATTTCAATTTTATAGGGAGTGCCGTTAACTTCCACCTCTGCTATTTCGTCGTCTATATTATTTATTACAACATTATATAGACTTCCGTTGATCTTGTATTTATATTGTTTCATATTGATTTAATTATTAAACTTTATAACTGTTAGCTTATTAAGCTGATATTAACATGTTAATGTGTCTGTTTTATTTTCGTGGTAATTCTCTTAAACCGTAGATTTTTGAACTCCAGGGCGAATAGTTCCTGCTTATCTTGTCGATAGTCAAAATAGTATGTTCAAAATCATGCACATTTTCCTGTTCCTCATGAAGTGCCATAAAAATAGCAGAAAGCACTTCTCCCGGAATTCCTTCAGTAGTTTGTGAAACACCTCTGGTTTCTGTTGCAGCAACAGCATTTTTCCTTTTATTGCTAAGTCTTACCTGGAATTTGCCTAACAGTTTAAAAACCAGATAAAGAAGAATGAGTGCTAAAAAAACTACTAACATTGATGTTATTGTCATAGAGGCTCCATATTTATCGTTTTGTCTGAATCTTTCGACCTTTTCATTTTTGTCGAGTGTATAATTGTTTGTACTGGGTGTAACTTTATCAAGTACAGTTAATAAGTGATTACCTTCTTGTTTGTCATATTTTACCCCATCCATTTCATATCCATACGAAATATCAGCAAGCTGTCCTTTTGGAATTACCACTTCATCAATAAGCTTTGTACCGCTTTCATCATAAAGAGCAATATAATTCTCCTCATTCGGATTCAGTTCAAAACTCACATAAAAAGTCCCCTGATATGGCTTGTTGTTAGCCCAAAACAGTACATGATGGTGAGGTGCTATTTTTGTAAGTACATCACCTTTAGGTATGGGATATTTTTTGGGATTCGATTTATCGTTTGTGAGAAATAATCCTCCTATATCCTGTGTCTTGGCGGTATTATTGAATATTTCGATCCATCCGCTTCTTTGTCCGTAATTATCCACGTAATTTGATTCGTTGATAACCAGAACCTCGTTAATTACGAGGTTCGGATTTTTCACCCTTTCGGAGCACGAGATAAATACCGTCAAAATAAGAAACAGAGCAAAATATTTTGATATTTTATTCATATTCATCATTTATAGTGGTAAGTTATCATGCTTTTTAGGTGGATTCTGCAGTTTTTTTGTCTGTGTTTGCTGTAAAGCACGAATAATACGGAAACGAGTGTTCCTGGGCTCAATCACATCATCAATATAACCATATCTGGCTGCTTCATAAGGATTCGCAAACAGTTTGTTATACTCCTGTTTTTTCTCTTCAACCACGGTTGCCTGTTTTTCAGGATCTGTCTCTTTGGATATCTCCTTGCTATAAAGCACTTCAACAGCTCCGTCGGCACCCATAACTGCAATCTCTGCACTTGGCCAGGCATAGTTGATGTCTCCCCTGAGCTGTTTACAACTCATAACAATGTGAGCGCCTCCATAAGATTTTCTCAGCGTAACAGTAATTTTAGGTACAGTAGCTTCTCCGTATGCATAAAGTAATTTTGCCCCATGTGTAATTACACCGCCATACTCCTGTCCTGTTCCCGGAAGGAAGCCCGGCACGTCAACCAGTGTAACTATCGGAATGTTGAATGCATCGCAGAAACGTACAAACCTTGCTGCCTTGCGTGAAGCGTTGATATCAAGCACACCTGCAAGATATTTAGGCTGATTGGCTACTATACCAACCGACTGTCCGTTAAACCTTGCGAAACCAACAATAATATTTTTAGAATAATCTGCATGAACTTCCAGGAATTCCCCTTTGTCAATAATCGCACCAATCACCTCATACATATCATAAGGTTTTGTTGGGCTGTCCGGAATAATCTCGTTCAATCCGTCTTCAAGTCTGTCGATAGGGTCATCATTTCCATAAAGTGGTGCATCCTCCAGATTGTTCTGCGGAATGAAACTAAGCAGATGACGTATAGTTTTCATACCATTCTCTTCAGAGTCAACCGAGAACTGTGCAACACCCGATTTTGAGGCATGTACAGATGCACCGCCAAGATTCTCCTGTGTTACATCCTCACCGGTAACAGTTTTAACTACTTTAGGTCCGGTAAGAAACATATACGAAGTACCCTGAGTCATTATGATAAAGTCGGTCAGGGCAGGAGAATAAACAGCTCCGCCGGCACAGGGACCAAAAATACCTGAAATCTGAGGTATCACCCCTGAAGCAAGAATATTGCGTTGAAAAATCTCTGCATACCCTGCCAGCGCATTAATTCCTTCCTGAATACGAGCACCACCCGAATCGTTAATTCCAATTACCGGGGCGCCCATCTTCATGGCCTGATCCATAACTTTACAGATTTTCTGAGCATGCATTTCAGAGAGAGAACCTCCTGAAACGGTAAAATCCTGTGCATACACATAAACAAGACGTCCGTCAATTGTTCCATATCCAGTAACAACACCATCCCCCAGATACCTCTTCTT
>DHPU01000012.1 GCA_002407935.1 Peptococcaceae bacterium UBA5356 | reverse complement strand
AAGGTACGGCGAGTTGGGCTCGAAGACAGCCCTTTTCCTCACAATGAAGAATCCCGGCCGGTGCCCCATTATAGCCGGTGGCTAAAATTCTCTTCTCCTTTACGATAATAGCCCCTACCCGGCGGCGTATACAAGTAGACCTAGTCGCCACCACACCGGCTATTTCCATAAAATAATCATCCCAAGACGGGCGCATCTTCCCCCACTCCTTCTCGCGTATCCTGTTTTACCGCTTTTTCTTTTTCCCCTTCGCCTGCCTAATCTATCCCCTCACCGGCACATCCCCGGCAACGAGGGGAAACGCTCCTGTCAGTTCTTTCACTAAACTTTGGGCTTGGGCCTGTTTGTCCTTTTCGGCACGATAAGTGATTGCCAGATCAATAATTTTCGCAATCTCTTCCATTTCTTTTTCTTTCATGCCCCGTGTAGTCACTGCCGGCGTCCCAATCCTGATCCCACTTGTAATAAAGGGACTTTGCGGATCAAAAGGAATCGTATTTTTATTAACCGTAACTCCTGCCTCATCTAACAGTAATTCCGCTTCCTTGCCCGTAATCTCCTTGCTTCTGAGGTCAATCAACAGCAAATGATTATCGGTGCCTCCCGAAATAAGACGAAACCCTTTTCCGGCAAGGGCGCTGGCTAAAGCCTGAGCATTTTTGACGATTTGTGACTGATAAGACTTAAAGGAAGGCTCCATCGCTTCTTTGAACGCCACCGCCTTCGCCGCAATAACATGCATCAAAGGACCGCCCTGGGTTCCCGGAAAAATCGCTTTATCAATAGCTTTAGCGTATTCCTGTCTGCATAGAATCATCCCACCCCTAGGTCCGCGTAAGGTTTTATGCGTTGTTGTGGTCACAATATCAGCATAAACACACGGATTGGGATGAAGACCCGTAGCCACCAAACCGGCAATATGGGCCATATCCACCATCATCAAGGCTCCCACTTCTTTACAGATTGCGGCAATTCGCGCAAAATCAATAATCCGAGGGTACGCACTAGCCCCGGAGACAATTATCTTAGGTTTAGCCTCCCTGGCCAAACGAGCTAAATCATCATAATCAATCTGTTCTGTTTCCTGATTAACACCATAAGGCACAAAATTAAAATATTTCCCGGAAATGTTGACGGGGCTGCCATGGGTTAAATGTCCTCCATGACTTAAATTCATGCCCATAATCGTATCGCCGGGCTGAACCAAGGCAAAATATACCGCCGTATTAGCCTGCGCTCCGGAATGAGGCTGCACATTAACGTGTTCCGCACTAAAAATCGCCTTGGCTCTTTCCCGTGCCAGATTTTCGACTTTGTCTACCCATTCACAGCCGCCATAATAACGTTTCCCCGGGTATCCCTCCGCATATTTGTTGGTCAATACAGAACCCTGCGCTGCCATCACCGCTCTACTCACAAAATTTTCCGAAGCAATTAATTCGATTTTGTCCAATTGCCTCTTTTCTTCCCCGGCAAGATATTCAGCCAACTCCGGGTCAACAGGTAAAACATACTTTTCAAGATAATCCATACTCTCTTCGCTTCCTTTCCAGTGCTTTTATGATTTTATGCTTTTATAATTTTATACTTTTATAATAATTGCCTAATCACAATGGTAACGGGCTCGTTCTCCCCCGATCAATTTTGGTCGTGTTCTGGCCATTGTCAAATGAGCCTGCCCGATTTTTTGGATAGAACCCCGTACAGGTACCGCTACCGACTTTAGGTGCATCCCAATAAAAGTATCCCCAATGTCCATTCCGGCATGAGCTTGAATTTTCTCTACAACAACAGGATGGCGGAAAGACTTCATGGCCTGATTGGCTAAGCTTCCTCCCGCTCCCTGCACAGGATAAACAGCAACCTGCTCTAAATTATATTTTTCTAAAGCCTCTTCCTCCACGACTAAAGCTCTGTTCAAATGCTCACAACATTGCACTGCCAGATAAAGCTTCCGTTCCTGAATCAGCGGGTAAATGCCCTCCCACAAGGCTGCGGCTACCTCCATACTGGAAGCTGTGCCTATTTTCTGTCCCGCCACCTCACTGGTGCTGCACCCTACCACCAACAGCTGTTTTTCTCGTAAAGAAGCTACTTCCAGCAACTCCTGCAAAGCCTTCGTAACGTCCTTCGTAATTTCGGTAAAATCCAAAAAAACACCCCCCATAATCACATCTCCTGATTTAAGACTAATCTAGTATCGATTTTGCGTTAATTTTTTTGCGTTACTTTAATGTTGTTCTAATGCTGATCCAGGGCTGAAATCTTGTCCACCCGCCTCTGATGTCTTCCTCCGGCAAAGGAGCCTTTTAACCAGACTTCCACTATCTCTAAGGCTAAGCCTCGCCCAATGACTCTTTCCCCCATGGTTAAAACATTGGCATCATTATGTTCACGAGACGCCTTCGCCGAAAAAGTATCATGACATAAAGCCGCTCGAATCCCCGCCACTTTATTCGCCACAATACTCACCCCGATTCCGGTTCCACAAATAATAATACCCCGCTCGCATTCTCCCTCCGCCACCGCCCGCGCCACCGTTAAGGCAACATCGGGATAATCACAAGCTTCCGTACTAAAAGTACCATAATCTTCATAGTCATATTCTTGCTCCGCTAGCCATTTTTTAATTTCTTCTTTAAGGTTAAACCCTCCGTGATCAGAACCCAACGCAATTTTCATACAGTACCTCTGCTGCTACTCAAAATATGGACAAA
>DHPU01000025.1:29069-36548 GCA_002407935.1 Peptococcaceae bacterium UBA5356 | reverse complement strand
ATTGAATCTTTAAAAAGATATCAGTCTTGTTTGGTTAAAGATAATGTCTTCAGGTTGACTTACTATGATCATATTATCAGGGATATAGGCGACGCGTTAAATCTCACTCTAAATCGGCGTTTTTTAAAAACCGGTAGCATCCGGCAATTAGTTGCAGATAGTAAAAATAATTTCTAAAATATACAACATGTTTCGGAAAAAAATAACCTCTGCAGGCCACTGTTTCCAAGGCTTACAAAGGTTGTTTTTTAATTTTCGCTGTTAAAGTGAAGATAATAATAGTTTTTTATTAGTTTTGTTATATAAAAACGGCTTCGATATCTCATTTTAAGTTAAAAATGCCTTTATGGAAAGCTCTTTACCGGACACGACTTAAAAAAGATTGTGTACGCTCCTTTTGCGGAGAATCAAAAACCTGCTGAGGGGTTCCCTGCTCCACAATCAAGCCTTCATCCATATAAACAACTCTATCGGCCACTTCCCGCGCAAAACCCATTTCATGAGTGACAATAACCATCGTCATCCCATCTCTAGCTAAATTCTTCATCACCGAAAGCACCTCACCCACTAATTCCGGATCTAAGGCTGATGTCGGCTCATCAAACAAAATTGCCAAAGGTTCCATGGCTAAAGCTCTCGCAATCGCGACTCTTTGTTTCTGCCCACCGGAAAGCATACTCGGATAAGCATCCTCTTTATCTAAAAGACCTACCTCATCTAAATAACACCTCCCCATTTTTACAGCTTCTTCTTGCGCCATTCCTTTAACTTGTATCGGACCTTCGATCACATTTTGCAATACCGACATATGAGGGAAAAGGTTGAAATGCTGAAAAACCATCCCCACACGACTACGCATTTCATTAATCATTTTTTCATCTTGCTGATTTATCACCTTCCCCTCAATAACTATTTCTCCTTTTTGAAATTCCTCTAAAAAATTAATACATCTCAGAAGAGTGCTTTTTCCCGAACCACTGGCCCCTATTATGACCACAACTTCTGAAGGATTAACAGTTAAATCTATCCCTTTCAACACATGTAGTTGATCAAACCATTTTTCCAGTTCCTTTATCGTAATCATTTATCTCCCTCCTTACGCATTTCCACTTGCAGATAATTTTACTTCAATTTTATGAAATAACCATGTAAAAATACTTGTATAAAATAAATAGAAAAAAGCGGCAATAGTCAACATTTCCATCATCTTGAAATTTGATGCTCCTAACTGTTGAGCTTTCAGAAGTAATTCCTTAATGGTAATAGCACTGGCTAAAGAAGAATCCTTTAAAGCAATAATAAACTGATTCCCCAAAGAAGGAATTGCTCTTTTAAAAGCTTGCGGAAGAACTATTCTCAGTATTGCCTTACGATAAGTCATTCCTAAAGAACGGGCCGCCTCCATCTGTCCTACAGCTATAGATTGAATCGCCCCTCGAAATATTTCGGCGATATAAGCACCATTATGAACTCCTAGAGCTACGATAGCGGAAGTCATCGCCTCAAAATTAAAGATACCACGCAAACTATAATATAAAAAAAGAATCTGTAATAAGAGAGGAGTACCCCTAATTACAAAAATATAAAATCGTGCCGGCAAATTAAAAACAGGCTTAGAAGAAATACGAGCAAACGCTGTTAATAGTCCTAACACCACACCCAAGACTATACCGAAAAAAGAAACGACAATAGTTAACCACGCAGCCGGTAAAAAATAGGGAAAAAAATCCATTAGTGCTTTAAAATCATACGTCATTTTGTCTCAACTCCTCATTATGTGAAAAATCATGCACAGCAGTACTAACACCGTGCATGATCTCCACAGCAACTTCCAAATCAAGAAGCTTATTTTTGCGTAATATCAACTTGTAGCCATTTTTCACTTAAACCAGATAAAGTCCCATCCTCATGCATCTCCTGTAAAATTTCATTAACAGCTTCCTTTAATGCTTTATCCTCTTTACGAAAAGCGACAGCAATATCTTCACTTCTCAGAGGAGCACCCAGTAATTCCACCTCGAAATTACCTGTATTGATAGCATTAACACCAACTACCCGATCCGTAATCACACCATCAATTACGCCATTATCTAATTCCAAAAGAGTCTGGTTATCATCTTTATATAATCTTACATCAGCAACACCAAGCCCTTCAGCATCTTTTTCGAAGGTTGTCCCTGTCGCTACCCCCACAACCTTTCCTTTTAAATCCTGAGGTTGGGTAAACACACCTCCTTTTTTTACAATAAGTTGAGCTCCTGAATAATAATACGGAATTGTAAAATCAACAACCTCTAACCTCTCTTCTGTAATCGCCATACTACCTAAAATGCCATCATAAATACCGGCTCTTAAGCCTTCAGTTAAACCACTAAAGTCTGTTGTTATCGGTTTGAATTCTACTCCTAATCTAGTGGCTACTTCCTTACAAACATCCACATCAAAACCTACCAACTGGTTTGTTGCATCATAATAATTGAAGGGTGGATAACCACCACTCATGGCAAAACTAATCTCCCCAGCTTCCTTTACCCTATCCAAAGATATCTTTTCTTTAGCTCCACATCCGGCTAACATAAACACCCCCATAAGTAAAACAATTACCAACCGGTAAAGACCTTGCTTGTTTTTAACCAATTTAATCTCCTCCTTTTTTTAATAGTTTTTAATAGTTTTTAGTTTAACATTATATACCGCCTTCTGTCAACAACCTAACCTTATCTATAAGTTGCAAGTTGTGGGTTAAATATTTAAAAACCCCTTTCTACTATTTCTTTGTCTGTAGGAATTCTTTTATCGTCCTTTTTATAATAAATAGCAATCAAATATACAATATTATTATCAACCTGTACATAATATATCAATCTATAACCATTTGATAGGCCCGCATCGATATTAGAGTTCTTTGCTCTTACTTTATAGACATCTCTTTCTTTAGGAAGCTTTAAGCCTTCTATTTTATCCCCTTGGAAATCACCTTTCTCTAAAAAACAAAGAATATCGTTGATATCGTTTTCAAGACATGTAAATTTCTTTTTTTTAATGTTGTATCCATATTTTTTACCCCCTTTTGAACTTCCCCACCTTTCTCATCCGTATTTTTATTCTTATCCTTATCCATATTGTACCACCTCATCTTTTACCCTAACATTTTACATAAAAATAGCAGGAGTTTCAACTACACAAAATTTAAAACTCCTGCTCCCATAAACGTATAATTTCCGAAAATATCTATAAAATCCTAATGATTTTAACATGAGTAAACTAGATAACATCAAATAAAACAGGGGTGATTTCTCAGGTTCTTAACTTTCTCAGCTTTTTCTTTGCCTGATTACTTCATAAACAAGGATCCCACAAGCCACTGCTGCATTAAGGGACTCCGCCCCATCCATTAAAGGGATCTTTACCCTTTTATCCAACTCTTCTGCGGAAACGGTAAGCAACCCCTGTGCTTCATTTCCTATCAAAAGGGCCACTCTCTCTTGGTAAGCCACCTCATCATAGTTTTGTTGCGCACTTAAATCCCCGGCCACCAGCTGAAAGCTGTGTGCTGTACACCATTGCTGAATTATTGACCAATTCGTCTCTGTTCCTGCCACAATAGGAACATGGAAAATCCCGCCCATACTAGCACGAATAGTCTTTCCGTTATAAGGATCAACTGTTCCCGGCAGACAAAAAAGAGCGTCAACGCCAGCTGCCCAAGCAGTGCGCCAGATTGTCCCGAGGTTTCCGGGATCCTGTACTCCGTCCAAAATGAGAATCAATCCTTGCTTTAGGTTAATCCTGTTTAAGTCAACTTTTGCTTGCCGTATCACTCCCACAATACCCTGCGGCGATTCTGTCTCGGTCAATACACGCAAAATATCGGTACTAACCTGATAGCAAGCAATGGTGCTTTTCTCTATTCTACGAAAGAGCCGTTCACCCCGTTCCGAATTAAACAGAGCCTCTTCTACAAAGACTTCCGTGAGACTTCCCGCCGAAACGGCTTCCTCTACCAGTCTGATCCCTTCTATCAAAAAACAGCCCGTCTTTTGGCGGTACTTTTTTTGTTGCAGTTTTACTCTTTCTTTAATTAGCGAATTTTGTCGGGATTGGATTATCTCCACACTTTTCACCGAAAAATTAATTTCCTTTAGCTACTTCAACTAATTGGTTAAATGAATTAAGATCATTAACAGCCATATCAGCCAATACTTTACGGTTGATATTAACACCCGCTTTTTTCAAACCGGAAATAAAGGTACTATAAGACATCCCATTAAGACGGGAAGCCGCATTTATTCTAGTAATCCATAATTTCCGGAAATCGCCCTTGCGTTTTTTTCTATGAGCATACGCATAAACTAATGATTTCATCACCTGTTGATGAGCTGACCTATAAAGCTTGGATTTGGCCCCCCGATAACCTTTGGCCAATTTAAGAATTTTTTTATGTTTGTAATGGGCTGTAGTCCCACCTTTTACCCTTGGCATAGTAAAAACCTCCTTGTATTTCTATACGTTTTACTTGTACGGAATTAATTTAATAACACGCTGAGCATCAGCAGCACTCATCATCGCTGCCTTTCTAAGATTACGCTTTCTTTTTGCACTCTTTTTCGTTAAAATATGACTCGTAAAAGCATGACTCCTTTTGACTTTACCTGTAGCGGTAAGATCAAAGCGTTTCGCTGCTCCACGATGAGTTTTCATTTTTGGCATAAAATCTAAATCCTCCTCTCTTTTGGCTGAACTTAATTTTGTTTAGGTGATAAGAACATAAACATATTTTTGCCCTCTAATTTGGGAACCTTTTCTACTACAGCATATTCACTAACTGTAACGGCAACTTTATCTAAAAGTTGCTTTCCTAATTCAGGATGAGATACTTCCCGTCCTCTAAACATAATAGTGACTTTAACCTTATCGCCATCTTCCAGAAAACGTATCGCATTTTTCGTTTTAACCTGAAAATCATGTTCTTCAATATTAGGGCGCAATTTTACTTCTTTGACACTGATAATCCGCTGTTTTTTCCGGGCTTCTCTTTCCCGCTTACTTTGTTCATACTTAAATCTCCCGTGATCCATAATTTTACACACGGGGGGCTTAGCGGCAGGAGCAACCTCCACAATATCTAGTCCCCTAGCTACGGCTAATTTTATAGCCTCCTTGGGAGACATAATCCCTAATTGCTCTCCCGACTCACCAACCAGACGAACTTCCTTACACCTAATCTCCTCATTTACACGTAACTCTTCTTTACTTATGTTCTACACCTCCATATTTTTTGCCTTAAAAACAAAAAAGGCGGAATCTTACCATCCGCCTTTAATCGCTTATAAAAAAATAAGCTTATTTAAAACCTTACCAGCTGAGCCGTAAGGTGAGAAGCGGACGGCTTCTACTTTATTTTCTCTCTATTTTACCTCTTGATTATAACAGCTCTGCTCTCGGCTGTCAATTTTTACTTTACATTTTTTTAAAAAAGTTGCTTTAGCTGCTTCTGCCTGCTTCTGCTTTTCGCTCTTATCTTTTGTTTTTTATCCTTTATTTTTTTTGTTTAATCTCTTCCAGCAGCTTCTTTTGGAATTCGGCAAAGTCTACACTACCCTTATCTCCTTCTTTTCTATTCCGCAATGCCACCGTGCCACTTTCCATCTCCTTATCACCAACAACGAGCATATAAGGTATTTTCTCCAATTGTGCCTCCCGGATCTTATACCCTATTTTCTCACTGCGCTCATCCACCTCAACTCGAATTCCCTCGGCAAAAAGTTCCTGCGCAAGTTTTTGAGCATAAGCAAGCTGGCGTTCTGTAATGGGAATAACCTTCACCTGTACCGGAGATAACCAAGTAGGAAAAGCTCCCGCATAATGTTCCGTTAAAATACCGATAAAACGCTCGATACTACCAAAAGCAACGCGGTGAATCATGACGGGGCGATGTTTCTGTCCATCCTCTCCTACATAAGTAAGCTCAAACTTTTCCGGCAGCTGGAAATCCAACTGGATAGTGCCGCATTGCCAAGTACGGCCTAATGAATCCTGTAAGTGAAAATCTATTTTCGGACCATAAAAAGCCCCGTCCCCGGGATTTATTTTATAATCCATGCCTTTTTCTTGCAACGCTTTTTCCAAAGCAGACGTGGCCATTTCCCAATCCTCATCGGAACCCATTGATTTTTCCGGTTTAGTGGAAAGCTCCACGTGATATGAAAAACCAAACAACTTATAGACTGAATCTACCAGGTCAATTACTCCTTTAATTTCCTCCGTAATTTGGCTGGGCAGCATAAAAATATGGGCATCATCCTGCGTAAAGCTACGTACACGCATTAAGCCATGCAAAGCACCGGATAATTCATGCCGATGCACCAACCCCAGTTCCGCAGTCCGAATCGGGAAATCACGATAACTATGCAGCTCCGCATTATAGACCAACATCGCCCCCGGACAGTTCATCGGTTTAATAGCATAATCCTCTTCGTCAATAATCGTCGTATACATATTTTCGCGATAATGATCCCAATGACCGGAGCGTTCCCAAAGCTGCCGATTCAAGATAATCGGCGTCTTAATCTCCTCATAATGCCACTCCCGGTGTATCTGCCGCCAATAATTCTCCAGTTCATTGCGCAAAACCATTCCTTTGGGGAAGAAGAAAGGAAAGCCCGGGCCTTCATCCATTACCGCAAAGAGTTTTAGCTCCTGCCCCAATTTACGATGATCTCTTTTCTTAGCTTCTTCCAAACGGAAAAGATACTCATCCAGTTCGGATTTTTTAGGAAAAGACGTACCATAAATTCTTTGCAGCATTTTGTTTTTTTCATTGCCTCGCCAGTAAGCTCCGGCTAAGCTCATCAGTTTAACTGCTTTTATTTTGCCGGTACTAGGTATATGAGGTCCTGCACATAAATCTATAAATTCGCCCTGTTGATAAGTAGAGATTAAGGCATCCGCAGGCAAATCTTCAATTAACTCCGCCTTATATTTTTCGCCTTTTTCCTTAAACATGGCCAGTGCTTCTTCCCTGCTTACTTCCTTTCTGACTAAAGGTAAATCTTCTTTAATAATTTTCGCCATTTCCTCTTCAATTTTCAACAAATCATCAGGTGTAAAAGTGTGTTCAGTATCAAAATCATAATAGTAACCATCAGCTATGGCCGGTCCAATCGCTAATTTTGTTTCTGGGAAAAGCCGCAAAACCGCCTGAGCCAAGATGTGCGAAGTCGTATGACGGTACGCATTTTTCCCTTCCTCAGAAGCAAAATTAAAAATTTCTAAAGTCCCATCTTCCTCAACTGACCAAGCTAAATCCACTATTTGGTCATTAAGCTTAGCTACCAAAGCATTTCTGGCCAATTCTTTGCTAATGTCCTCGGCAATTTGCAGCACTGTCATGCCCTGCTCACACTGTTTTACCGAGCCATCCTTCAGCGTAATTTTCACCATATTTCATCCCTCCATCTTTACCTTAATTACATCCTT